>CAZOIX010000303.1:0-5593 GCA_964579685.1 uncultured Mycobacterium sp. | reverse complement strand
GTACAGGAACGCCACCGCGATCATCCAGACGAAGAACAACGCGACGGACAGCACCGATGACACCTTCAGGACGCTCCACGGGTCCACCCGGCGGATCTGCATGCTGGCCCGCACCGGGCCCTGATGCGCCCTGGCTGCCTGAAGCCGGCCGGCGACTCCGGCGGGACGGCTCGCGGGTTCCTGGCCCGGCCGCTCCGGTGCCGACTTCCGCGGTGCCTGCCGTGGCGCACCTCCGGACAGGTCGGGAATCTCACTGGCGTACTGGTCGGGCCGCGCCGGCGCCTCGGGCCGCGCCGCCTGGTCAGTTCGCGCAGCCGGCTCGGGCCGTGGGGCCTGGTCAGTTCGCGCAGCCTGTTCGGGCCGTGCCTGCTCGGGTGCATCGGCCCAGCCGGCGGCGTCCTGCTCGGCCGGCCCCGCCGCGCCGCCGGTCAGGAACCGGTTCAGCCGGGCATCCACACCGGGGGAGTGGCCCGGCGTTCCGCCGGTGCCGCGCCTCGGCCCTTCGGGCCGCCCGGGCGAGTCCGGGCGCGCCGGCGCATCCGGTGTCCGGTTCGCGGGCTTGGCCGACCGTCCCCGCTGCCACGGCGGGACGTCGGTCGGATCCGCGATCCTCTCCGGGTTCGACCCACCGGACCCCTGGCCGCGGGACGGGCCGTTCTCGGGACCGGCGCCCGAGCCGTTCGCGCCCCCCTCAGTCGCACGGGAGTACCCCGGCTCGTTGGGTGAAGTCACCTACGGCTCCTAACTGGTCACTACTGGTCAGGCCTAGGGCTACTCGCCGACGTCGGTGTTGACCTCGTCGGTGCTGTCGCCTTCCTCCGCGTTGCGCGCAATGGCTATCAGTGTCGTGCCCTCGCCCAGGTTCATCAACCGAACGCCCTTGGTCTGCCGCCCGGCCTTGCGCACCTGGCGAGCCGCCGTCCGGATGACACCTCCACCCGAGGTGATGGCGTACAACTCTGTGTCGTCATCGACGATCAACGCTCCGACCAGACTGCCACGCCGCTTGTCGAACTGAATCGTCAACACCCCTTTGCCGCCGCGGCCCTGGACGGGGTATTCCTCGATCGCCGTGCGTTTGGCATAGCCGCCGGCCGTCGCGACCAGCAGATACGTGTCTTCACGCACGACGTTCAGCGACAGCAGCTCGTCGTCGGTGTTGAACCGCATGCCCTGCACACCGGAGGTGGCGCGGCCCATCGGGCGCAGCGCCTCATCGGTTGCTGAGAACCGGATCGACTGACCCTTCGCCGACACCAGCAGCAGGTCCTCCTCGGCCGAACACAGCACCGCGCCGACCAACTCGTCGCCGTCACGGAGGTTGACCGCGACGATGCCGCCCGTGCGGTTGGAGTCGAAGTCGGTGAGCTTGGACTTCTTCACCAGCCCGTTGCGGGTGGCCAGCACCAGGTACGGCGCGTCCTCGTAGGTCTTGATCTGGATGACCTGCGCGATGCGCTCCTCGGGCTGGAACGCCAGCAGGTTGGCGACGTGCTGGCCGCGCGCCGTGCGCGACGCCTCCGGTAGGTCGTAGGCCTTGGCGCGGTAGACCCGGCCCTGCGTGGTGAAGAACAGGATCCAGTCGTGCGTCGAGCAGACGAAGAAGTGGTTGACGATGTCGTCCTGCTTCAGCCCTGCGCCCTGCACGCCCTTGCCGCCGCGCTTCTGGCTGCGGTACAGGTCGGTCTTGGTCCGCTTGGCGTACCCGGTCTCGGTGATCGTGACGACGACGTCCTCACGGGCGATCAGATCCTCGTCGTTGACGTCACCGTCCGCGGCGATGATGCGGGTACGACGATCGTCGCCGTATTTGTCGACGATCTCGGAGAGCTCATCCCGCACGATGGCGCGCTGACGCTCCGGCTTGGCCAGGATGTCCTCGAGGTCGGCGATCTCGGCCTCGATCTTGGCCAGGTCGTCGATGATCTTCTGACGTTCCAGGGCAGCCAGCCGGCGCAGCTGCATATCGAGGATGGCCTGCGACTGGATCTCGTCGATGTCGAGCAACTCGATCAGGCCCTGCCGGGCGATGTCGACGGTCTCCGAAGCCCGGATCAACGCGATCACCTCGTCGAGCGCATCGAGCGCCTTGACCAGACCGCGCAGGATGTGGGCCCGTTCATTGGCCTTGCGCAACCGGTAGGTGGTGCGCCGCACGATGACGTCGAGTTGATGGTTGACGTAGTGCCGGATCAGCTGGTCGAGGCGCAGCGTGCGCGGCACGCCGTCGACGATCGCCAGCATGTTGGCGCCGAAACTGGTCTGCAGCTGGGTGTGCTTGTAGAGGTTGTTCAGCACCACCTTCGCGACAGCATCTCGCTTGAGCTCCACCACGATTCGCAGACCCACGCGGTCACTGGACTGGTCCTCGATGTTGGAGATGCCGACCAACTTGCCGTCGCGCACCTGCTCGGCGATCGAGGTGATGAAGTTGTCGTGGTTGACCTGATACGGCAGCTCGGTGATGACGATGCCGGTGCGGCCGCGGTTGTCCTCCTCGATCTCGCACACACCCCGCATCCGGATCGACCCTCGCCCGGTGGTGTACGTGTCGTTGATGCCCTGCGATCCGACGATGAGGCCGTAGGTGGGGAAGTCCGGACCCTTGACCCGTTCGCAGACCGCTGCCAGCGTCGCCTCTTCGTCGGCCTCGTGGTTCTCCAGACACCAGTAGACGGCCTCGCCGAGCTCGCGCAGATTGTGCGGCGGCATGTTGGTGGCCATGCCCACCGCGATGCCACCGGAGCCGTTGGCGAGCAGGTTGGGGAACCGGCTGGGCAGAACCGTCGGCTCCTGCACCCGGCCGTCATAGTTGGGAACGAAATCGACTGTCTCCTCGTCGATTTCACGCAGCATCTCCATTGCCAGCGGAGTGAGCCGTGCCTCGGTGTTGTGGCTGACGAAGCCATTTGTGATGAATGCGTGGTCGGTAGTGTCGACTCGCAGGCTATATACCGGCTGGACGTCGGCGTCGGTCACCGAAGCGACGCGCGCGTAGTAGAACCGACCGTCGGTCAATTCCGAGGCGATGGTTCGAACATCTGGATCCGCGATATGGCCGAGGATCTCGTCGCCGCCGTTCTGCCACCGCGAGAGCCGGTCGATGTTGTGCCTATGCAGCCAGTCTTTGTCGGCCCAACGCCCACCGCTGTGAGCACGAACGAATTTAGCGAGGCCGGGAACGTGGTCGGTGTCCAAGCCGGCGGCCTTGTCCGGAAGCGCCGCCAACATTGTCCACAGCTTGGACTGTTTGGCACCGCCGAAGCCGACCTGCTTCGAGAACGTCTCGGCATGTGCGCGATTGGTGATGACGACTTTGTGCTCACCCGTCGCGTGGAGATAGCGGCGAGAGATCACGCCGAACTCCAACAACATTTGTTGAACGTCCTTCGCGAGCCGCCCGCTGCGGGTTGAATAGGAAATCTGAATCGTGTTGCGGGGGAGTGCAGAACACGATCCGTCACCCTCAAACAACGCCTGAAGGAAGACGCGCTTCACCGCCGCCGGGGATTGCCAAAGCCACTCTGGAACAGCCTTGTCCGCCGACCGCTGGCCAACCAAGCACGCCAGGCGGGTGCTGCGCAGGGCGGTCAAGTTCTGGATGTCGAGCTCGAGGAGTCTCGAGCCCGAAACGATGGTCCTTTCGGAGACGTACCTCGCCCCACCGATCACCGCGTCGTAGGCGGCCACCACCATGTTGAAGTAGTCGCGGTCAAGATTGTTGAAGCCGGCCCGGCGCTCCGAAACAAAACCCTCGCTAATCAAAGCTCCCAAGAGAAGCGCCTCGAGCGTCTCGTGCCAGTCGGCGGTGCCGATTTCCATCGGGGGGGTCCGTTGGATTGCCACTCGATCGTCGGGACGGATCTCCTCGATCAGCTTCCACAACAACGTCGGCACGCCGGCGACGTCAACCAAACACAAAATCGGGTGGTTCGCTGTGCCGGTGACCTCGTAGCCCTCGGCGGTGCGGACCGTGTAGGTCTGATGATCACCTGAGTGGAATAGGCGGTCCGCTGCGACGGGGTTGCCGTGGCGATCCAAGACCTTTGCGTCGACGACGTTGTCTGAGTTCGGAAGGGCACCGGGGGCGACGTCGGCGATACGCACCGATTGCCCGAAGGGCAGCCGAACCAACGCGTCGCCGGTCACGCAGTACCTCATCGCGGCCGGCGGATCGTTGCCCGGCGAACCGAAGTTGCCCTGGCCGTCGACCAGCGGGTAGCGCAGTGACCACGGCTGGGCCATCCGGACCAGGGTGTCGTAGATCGACGAGTCGCCGTGCGGGTGATAGTTGCCCATGGTCTCGGCGACCGAGCGTGCGGATTTCGCGTGGCCACGGTCGGGCCGGAAGCCCGAGTCGAACATGGCATAGAGCACACGGCGGTGCACCGGCTTGAGGCCGTCGCGGACCTCCGGCAGCGCGCGGCCGACGATCACACTCATCGCATAGTCGATGTAGCTGCGCTGCATCTCCTGCTGGATGTCGACCGGCTCGATGCGATCGGCGTCGCCGCCGCCCGGGGGCAACGTGGTATCAGTCATGAGGTTTCAGTCCTATTTTGGTGGCGTACTTCGCTAAACATCGAGGAAGCGAACGTCTTTGGCGTTCCGCGTAATAAAGCTGCGGCGCGCCTCGACGTCCTCGCCCATCAGAATCGAGAACAGTTCGTCGGCGGCCGCCGCGTCATCGAGCGTGACTTGGCGCAGCACCCGCACCGACGGATCCATCGTGGTCTCCCACAGTTCCTTGGCATCCATCTCGCCAAGACCCTTGTAGCGCTGGATCCCGTCGTCGACGTTGATCTTCTTGCCCGCCTTGCGCCCCGCGTCGAGCAACCCGTCGCGTTCGCGGTCGGAGTAGGCGAATTCCGGGTCGCTGCGCTGCCATTTCAGCTTGTACAGCGGCGGCTGCGCCAGGAAGATGTGGCCGTTCTCGACCAGCGGCTTCATGAACCGGAACAGCAGTGTCAGCAGCAACGTCGAGATGTGCTGACCGTCGACGTCGGCGTCGGCCATCAACACGATCTTGTGATACCGCAGCTTGGCGATGTCGAATTCGTCGTGAATACCGGTGCCCAGCGCGGTGATGATGGCCTGGACTTCGGTGTTCTTCAGGACACGGTCGATGCGTGCCTTCTCGACGTTGATGATCTTGCCGCGCAACGGAAGGATGGCCTGGAACATCGAGTCGCGCCCGCTCTTGGCCGAGCCTCCCGCGGAGTCGCCCTCCACCACGTACAGCTCGGATTTGCGCGGATCGGTGGAGCGGCAGTCGGCCAGCTTGCCGGGAAGTCCGCCGATGTCGGTGGCGCTCTTGCGGCGCACCAGCTCGCGCGCCTTGCGCGCCGCGATGCGCGCTTGTGCCGACGAAACCGCCTTGTTCACCACAGTTTTCGCCTCGGCGGGGTTGGCCTCGAACCAGTGGCTGAGCTGCTCGTTGCAGATCCTTTGCACGAAGGACTTCACCTCGGTGTTGCCGAGCTTGGTCTTGGTCTGCCCCTCAAACTGCGGCTCGGCGACCTTGACCGAGATGACCGACGCCAGCCCCTCTCGGATGTCGTCGCCGGTGAGGTTGGGATCCTTGTCCTTGAGC
>CAZOIX010000302.1:0-5596 GCA_964579685.1 uncultured Mycobacterium sp. | reverse complement strand
TCCGTTCCGGCCGATCGACATGCTGACGTCGCTGTGGTCGACGGCGGCGGTCGGCCCCGTGAGCAGCGGCGCCGCAATGGCGTACCGGACCCTGTTCACCACCGTGCGCAGGCTGGTGGTGGGCCGTCGCCTCGCGGTGCGGCTCGACGACGGCGTGCTCACGCTGACGGTGACGGAGTTCGACTCGACCCTCGATGTCCGCGGCCTTTCGGTGGGCCAGCTCAACGATGTCCGCATTGCCGCCCGCGATATCGGCTGGGAGGGCAACGAGTTCGAGCGTGCGACGGCGATGATGCACAACGTGCACATGCGACCCACCGCCCCGCCCGTGCTGGTGGCCGCTCCGGTGGACCTCACGCTGGAGGTGCCCACGACCGCCCTGGACGATCTTTTCCAATGGTGGGCACCGCGGTTGTCGGGCGAGGTCGGCAGTGACGGGATCGCGCGGCTTCGGATGGCCCGGCGTCCGATGCTGGGCCATCTCGAGGTCGACGCGCGGCTCGACGGGTCGACGCTGTGGCTTCGACCGCGTGTCGTCGCGGGCCGTCGATCACGGTGGACACTGCCCGCCAAGACGCCCGCATATCCCATCCGGCTGCCCGAACTGCCCCACGGTCTGCGGCTCACCGGCGTCACGTTCGCACCCGATGCGGTGATTCTGTCGGCATCGGTGTCGGAATGGCGGATGGACTTGCCCCGCACGCGGCTGGAGGACATCCTCGGTCAGCTCAGCGTGGCCGGTGTGCCGCTGAACCTGACGCGGTTGACGCGTCTGTTGTGACCGAGATCGCGCGCTACCGAGGCGGGCTCGGATGATCCTGCCGGAGCAACGGAGGTGGAGGTGGCGCGTCGCCGCTAGAGTTCCGGTGTGCCTCGGTACACCCGTTATGTGGCGATCGGCGACAGCCAGACAGAAGGACTGTGGGACGGCGACGACGCGTCGGGTCTGGTCGGCTTCGCCGACCGCCTCGCCGCGATGATCGACACCCACGACCCCGGCGTGATGTACGCCAATCTGGCCATTCGCGGTCGGCGGATCAAAGACCTGCTCAACGAGCAGCTACCCGCGGCGCTTGCATTGCAGCCGGATCTGATCTCCGTCTGTATCGGGATGAACGATGTGACGCGCCCTGGCCTGCATTTCGGTCAGGCGCTCGCCGAACTCGACGATCTGCACACCCGGCTGGCGGCATCCGGTGCCACGGTGGTGACAACGACGTTCCCGGACATCGCCAAGATCCTGCCCATCGGTCGGGTGATCGGGTCACGAGTCGAACAGATCAATGCCGAAATACGCAAGGCGGCCGCGCGATACGGGTTTCGACTCGTCGACTTGTACGACGCGCCGTCGATGACGCACCCGGACACGTGGAGCGCAGACCGGGTGCATGGCTCGGCCGCGGGACACCGGCTCTTCGCCGCCGCAGCGGCCGAGGCGCTCGGCCTGCCCGGCAGCAACCACGACTGGGCGATGGTCGACGAACCCGCGCGCCGACCGTCGCTGCGGTCACAAGCCGTCTCACAGGTGATGTGGACACAGAACATGCTGATGCCCTGGCTGTGGTATCAGGTCCGCGGCAAGTCGGTCGGTGACGGCCGCGGGCCGAAGCGGCCACGGCTCGAGGGTGTGGCGGCCTAGCTAAGTGGCCGACCAGGCCCCGTCGATGCTTTCGGCGACGTCGATGACCTTCGCCTTCTGCGAGGCCGGGCTGTCGATCTCCCCGGCGACGTGCGCCGCGACGAAACGCTTGATCTCGGCGTCGATGCCGGCGAGTATCCGCAGCAGTTCCCCACGCAACGAGTGCGACGTGACGTGGATGGAGATGTCGGACGCCCGCGGCTTCTCGAAGTCGAGGATCAACAGCAACGGTGCGGCGGCACGCGCGGTCGCCCGCAGCGCGATCTCTCCGAACACCATGAACTTCGGCTTGTCGATCCGCAGGTCGACGACGAGGTCGATCTCCAGTGGAATCCGGATGTCGAAGGTGATCAGCTCGCCGACGTGGCGGGCCAGCCGGGGTTGCTGAATCCTGACCTTCGCCGTCACCCTGGCGACTTTGCCGGGGCCCTGCGCCATCGGACCCATCTCGAATTCGTCACCGGCGATGGCGGCGATCGCACCCCCGACACGATCCTCGGTCACGGCGATCTCGAAGAACTGGCGACCGAAGTGCTCGTAGGTCATTTCATCGTCGACGGACATGGTGCTCATACCGTCTCACGTCGGGCCGGCAAACCGTGACCAACGCGGCCGAATCGAGACAACACCGCTGTCAGCGGCCGCCGATCACCCGTTCGCAGGGTCTGCCCCGTCTGCTGCGGCTTCGGAGAAGTACTGGATCCTGCGGATGGCGAACGGCTTGGGCGCCACATCGGCGATCAGTACGTCGCGTCGTCCTTGCCGATCCAAGCCCACGACCACGCTGTAACCCGACGCGATCAGCTTGCGGGGGCGCGCGGTCGCGATGCGTGAGAGCAGCTCAGCGGCACTCATCGGGGTATCGCCGCCTATCGTCACCCTGGTGCCCTTGCCGAGCCAGCGACGAACCGCGACCTCGTCGCCGGCCTGTGCATCATCGAGGAACTCCTGTATCCGATGCTTTCCTAGTCGCCCCGTCCCCCGTAGCCCGCCCAGATAGCCGAGTACCCCGACGAAGCCCTGATTGACGAGCAGACTCCTCGACAGTTGCAGACCCGCAGGCACGGCGCCCATGCCGGCCCGCAGGAATTGGCCGACCATGGCCGGCAGCTCCCAAAAGGCGGACAGTGCAGCGATTTTCAGGTCGCCACCGGCCTCCTCCTGCAAGTCGTAGCGGATGTATACCGGCACACGCAGATCCACCGGGCCCATGGCGATGTCGAGTTCACCGTCTCGCACGACCGTCGAACCGGTGACGATGTCGGCGTCGGCGAGGTAGGTGATCTGGCGAGGGCCGATGAATGTGTCGTAGAACCGTCCGATCGCACCCAATCCGCGATGGGGCTGGGAGCCGACCGGATCCTCGACCTGTCCGTCAGCGGTGAACAGACCGACCCAACCGGTCTTGTCGCGTGCGCCCGCCGCGGCCGGCGAGCGCTCGGCGGTCGCCAGCGCATCCGCGCGCGAAAAGGTCATAAGGTTGCCTACCACCCGCGTCGGCCCCAGTCGACTACTTCGCCACCTGCAGGCACACTGGAATGACCGCTGTGGGGTGCCCCCGCGCCAGCTGGGGACGACGTCGGCGTGAGGAGGATCCGCGATGAGCAACAACGGGCCTTTCGGGTTCGATCCCGAGGAGTTCGACCGCGTCGTCCGCGAGGCGGGTGAAGGTCTGCGCGACGCCCTCGACGGCGTGGGCAGGTTCCTCAACACGTCCGGTGAACGCGCAGGTTGGGCCAATCTCGTCGACGAGTTCACCCGGTATTCGCGACTCAAGCGGGAGCCGGAGACCACCGGCGAGACCGGCGACGGCGTCTGGGCGATCTACACCGTGGACACCGACGGCGGCGCCCACATCGAACAGGTGTATCCGTCCGAACTGGACGCGCTGCGCGCCAACAAGACCAACACCGACCCTGCCCGCAAGGTGCGATTCCTGCCCTACGGCATCGCGGTCAGCGTCCTCGACGCATCGGATTCGCCGTCGGAAGACGCCTAGCCGCCGAAGTGCCTGCGGATGCCCGCCAGCATCTGGATATGAGCCTTGACCGCCTCGCGGGTCGTGATCGCGGCCAGCGGCCGTGGCGCGTGGATGGTCAAGCGCTCGACGACCCTGGTTCCCGCGTCGACGAGGTCGAACGACACGACACCGTACAGGCGGACGCGCGGAAACTGCCGCGCCTCGGTGGTGACGGGGCCCGCTGAGGCGACCCTCAGGTGGGCCGTGTAACTCGTGGGCAACGTCAACGGACCGAACGGGATTCGGTCCTTGACGCGGTAGCTCTGGCAGTACCCGTCCACAAGCTGGGTACGTCCGGTCTCGCGCACCGAAACCACCAGCGGATGGACCGCCTTGATGTTGTCGAGATCGACGTAGAACGCACGAACATCCTCCGGTGAGGCCGGGACATCCTCGGCCAGCACCCGCTCCGCCCGCATGATCACCTACCGCGAATTCGCCTGCTGCAACTCAGCTTTGAGCCATCTCGCCGACGCCGAGCACCCGCTGGATATCGGGCTTCATCAGCTGCAACTGCTGCCCAGCGTAGCCCCAGCTGTGGATCCCGTCGGGAAAGTTGAAGACCCCGTTGTGACCGCCTGCGGCGATGTAGGCGTCGACGAACGCGCGGTTGGATTCGACCGCGAACCCTTCCAGAAAGCCCAGGCCGGCAATCGGCGCGTCCGGGCTGGCCAGGGCGGGATCGGTCAGTGTGCCGTTTCCGCAGTAGATCCAGACGCGGGTGCCGTTGGCTGCCAGCCTGCCTGCCTGCAGCGTGGGATCGTTACGCGCCCATGCCGGGTCGCCGGGCGGTCCCCACATGGCTTCCTGATTGAACCCGCCGTTCCACATCATCGCGGTGCTGACCTGGCCCGGTTGAGCGGACAGGTTCAGGAAGCCCGAAATGGACCCGGCGTAGATGAACTGCTGCGGGTGGAAGGCGGCCAGAATCAACGCCGACGAGCCTCCCATCGAGAATCCCACGATGGCGTTGCCGGTCGGGCGAACCTGCTTGTTGGCGGCGAGCCACGCCGGAAGTTCCTGCGTCAGGAAGGTTTCCCACTTGTAGGTACGGGTTCCCCCGTTCCCGACCGCCAGGCCGTACCAGTCGCTGTAGAAACTCGACTTGCCGCCGACCGGCATCACGACCGACAAGCCCGACCCGCTGTACCAGTCGAAGGCCTGGGTGTTGATGTCCCAGCCGTTGAAATCCTCCCCCGCTTCCATGCTGTCGAGCAGGTAGAGAGCGGGCACGTCGGCGCCACCGGACAGGAACTCGACCCTGATGTCGCGGCCCATCCCGGCCGAAGGGACATCGAGTTGCTCGACGGGCAGATTCGGATTCGAAAACGCCGTCGCCGGCACGGATTGGCCCGCGACGTCGACCAGGACCGGGACCATCGCGCTCGCCACCAGTGCGACCGCCAGACGTGTGAAGCAACGAGCTGGGTTCGTCCCCGCGAGCGCCATCGAAGACCTCCATCGCATCTCGGCCCTCCCCGTGCGGACAATACGCGGGACACACCGCTCACCAGCAGTTTTTGACATATGGGGTCTATCATCATAAAAATAAGCAAATGGGCTACCAGCCGACGACCAAGGACCAGTGATGGACCGCGATCAGCTCATCGATCTCACCCGCCGCGCGTTGAAGTTGGCGCGCGACAAGACCACCGACCTCATGCCGATGGAATACCGGGTCGCCGCGGAGACGTACACGTCAGCCGAGCGCCACATGCAGGACGCGGCGATGCTGTTGGCGAGCCCCCAATTGGTCGGCTACGTCTCGGAGTTGCCCCGCCCCGGCACGTATTGCACCAAGACCGTGCTGGACCGTTCTGTCCTGATGACCCGCGCTGCCGACGGTGTGGTGCGCGCATTCGAAAACGTCTGCCTGCACCGTCAGTCGCGCATCGCCGACGGCTGCGGTGCCGGACGCCGACTCGCCTGCCCCTATC
>CAZOIX010000301.1:0-5596 GCA_964579685.1 uncultured Mycobacterium sp. | reverse complement strand
GATGCGCCGGCTCAACCGCCTCAACGCCAAAACCCGTCGTCAGCGCCTGCAGGCCGGTACCGACGGCCAGCGCGGCAGGGACTGCGGCGGCACCTTTCAGCACGGCGCGCCGAGAAATCAACACGTGCCACAGAGTACGACAACTACATCACAATTAACGCCAGTGCCACTGGTCACAGCTGCATCAAGATTTCTCCGAACGCGCCGCGTTCCGCAAGCGAGCCGGACCCGCCTCGCGGGGATCGACGAGGTAGCCGAGCGAACACGGACTCCGGGAAATTCGCTGTGAACTGTGCGGTCCACCATGGAAATTCATACGATTAGCCATGCCTTCAGACACGATCGGCGCGGAAACCGCGGTGAATGTGTCGGCTGACGTTCGAAATCCGCAGGTCGAGCTGATCGGCATACGCAAGCAGTTCGGCGCCGACATGGTGGCCGTCGAAGACGCCGACCTCACGGTGCTGGACGGCGAGCTGTTCGCGATTCTCGGCCCGTCGGGATCGGGAAAGACCACGGTGCTGCGCATGATCGCGGGGTTCGAGCAGCCCACCGCCGGCGTGATCCGACTCGGTGGCGTCGACGTCACCGGGGTGCCCGCGCGGAACCGCGATGTCAACACCGTGTTTCAGGAGTACGCGCTGTTCCCGCACATGACCGTCGCACAGAACGTGGAATACGGCCTGAAGGTGCGCGGTGTGCCCAAGAGCGAACGCCGGCGGCGCACCGCTGATGCGCTCGACATGGTCCGGCTGACCGAACACGCGCCACGGCGACCGGAGCAACTGTCGGGTGGGCAACGTCAGCGCGTCGCCCTGGCGCGCGCCCTCGTCGGGCGGCCGCGCGTGTTGTTGCTCGACGAGCCGCTCGGCGCGCTGGACCTCAAGCTTCGCGAACAGATGCAGATCGAACTCAAGGCGATCCAGCGCGAAGTCGGCATCACCTTCGTCATCGTCACCCACGACCAGGACGAGGCGTTGAGCGTGTGCGACCGACTGGCCGTCTTCAATCACGGGCGTATCGAGCAGATCGGTGCGGCCCGCGAGGTCTACGAGAATCCGGTGAACAGATTCGTGGCGGACTTCGTCGGAACCTCCAACGTGCTCGACGGCGCCGCCGCCGAAGCGCTCGTCGGGCGCGCCGGGATGTTCGTCGTTCGACCCGAGCGCATCGGGGTGTTCGCAGCCGACACCGACTCGGTGCCGGGCGTACGGACGGTCGCGGCGACGATCTCCGAGGTGATCTACGCCGGGCCTACTACCCGGATCACCGCGCACACGCAGGTCGGCGTCACCCTGACCGCCACGGTTCTGACCGCCAGCACATGGCTGCCACCCGACCTTCACCACGGCAGCACGATCACCTTGGCGTGGCCGGAGAAAGCAATCCACACCCTGACCGACGAGGAGTAACCATGCTGTCAAAGTCACGGGCACCTCTTGTGCTCGCCGCGTGCGCCGCGCTCGTGCTGGCCGGCATCACCGCCTGCGGTTCCGATCAGGCCGGCACCGGCGAGGCGCCCCCGAAGATGGAGCCGCTGGCCGCCGTCGGCGACGGCGAGGGCGAGCTCAACCTCATCGCGTGGGCGGGTTACGCCGAGGACGGCTCGAACGACAGCACCGTCGACTGGGTTACCCCGTTCGAGGAGAAGACCGGTTGTAAGACCAACGTCAAGATCGGCAACACGTCCGACGAGATGGTCCAACTGATGCGCAGCGGCCAGTACGACGGCGTATCGGCCTCCGGCGACGCGACGCTTCGGTTGATCTACGCCGGCGACGTGGCCCCGGTCAACACTGACCTCGTTCCGAGCTACGCCTCCATTTCCCCCTTCCTCAAAGACAAGTCGTGGAATTCGGTGGACGGGCAGTCCTACGGGATCCCGCACGGGTGGGGAGCCAATCTCCTGATGTACAACATCGACGTCGTCCGCGACGCGCCGGACTCGTGGTCGGCGGTGTTCGACGACGCCGATCGGTACAAGGGCAAGGTCACCGCCTACGACTCCCCCATCTACATCGCCGACGCGGCGCTGTACCTGTCCAAGACGAAGCCAGAACTCGGCATCAAGGACCCGTATTCGCTGACGCCCGAACAACTCGACGCTGCGGCCGAACTGCTCAAGAAGCAGCGTGAGAATATCGGCGAATACTGGGCGGACTACACCAAGGAAGTCCAGGCCTTCGAATCCGGCACCTCGGTCATCGGGACGACCTGGCAGGTCATCGCGAACACGATCGGCGCGGAGAACAGGGTGCAGGTCAACACCGTGCTGCCCAAGGAGGGCTCCACCGGATGGTCGGATACCTGGATGATTTCGGCGAAGGCTGCCCACCCCAACTGCATGTACAAGTGGATGGACTGGATCTCCTCACCGGAGGTCAACGCCCAGGTGGCCGAGTTCTTCGGTGAGGCACCCGCGAACACCAAGGCGTGTGAGCACACCACCCAAGCCGACTTCTGCGACATCTACCACGCCACCGATGAGGAATTCGCCGCCAAGATCCACTACTGGACCACACCCCAGAAGGACTGCGTCGACGGTAGCGGCGACAATTGCACGGCCTACAACGAGTGGGTCGACAAGTGGCAGCAGATCAAGGGGTGATGTCGCGCGGGGCCGCTGCCCCGTCCGTGTCGGTGCGGCGACGCATCAGCCTCGCGTTCCTGCTGGTGCCGCCCTTGGCCTGGCTGCTGGTTGCCTATCTCGGCTCCCTTGCGGTGCTTCTGGTTTCGGCCTTCTGGAGTACGAACACCTTCACCGGCGCAGTGGTGCGCACGTTCACCTTCGACAACGTCGCGCGGGTGCTGACGGACGACGTCTTCCGGACGGCGACGCTGCGTACCGTATCGGTGGCACTGACGGTCACGGTGATCTGCGCGGTGCTCGCCGTACCGCTGGCGTTCTACATGGCCAAAATCGCTTCGCCACGAATGCGATTGGTCCTTGTGGTCGCGGTGACGACCCCACTGTGGGCCAGCTATCTGGTCAAGGCATACGCCTGGCGGGTTCTGCTGTCCCCGGAGGGGCCGCTGTCCTGGACGACCGGCTACACCCCCGGTTACGGCTTGGTTGCCACGATCGCCACCCTCACCTACCTGTGGCTGCCGTACATGGTCATCCCGGTGTTCGCGGCGTTCTCCCGGGTACCGGACTCACTGATCGACGCGAGTGCGGACCTCGGTGCTTCAGATCTGTCCACCCTCCGAATGGTGTTGGCGCCTTTGGTGTTCCCCGGTATCGCCGCGGGGTCCATATTCACTTTCTCACTCTCGCTGGGCGACTACATCGCGGTGACGATCGTCGGCGGTAAGACCCAACTGCTCGGCAACATCATCTATGGCCAACTGGTCACGGCCAACAACCAGCCCCTGGCCGCGGCGCTGTCGCTCATCCCACTGGGGGCCATCGTGGCCTACTTGCTCGCGATGCGCCGCACGGGCGCGCTCGAGAACGTCTGATGCTGTCGAACGCAGCCCGTCGTGTGGCGCGGGTGTGGACGCTACTCGTACTCGTATTCCTCTACGCACCACTGGTGCTCGTGGTGGCCAACGCCTTCAACAGTTCACGCACATTCGCCTTTCCTCCGACGGGTTTGACCCTGCGCTGGTGGTCGGACGCGTGGAACAGCGATGGTATGTGGCAGTCGCTCGCAAATTCCTTCGTGGTCGGTCTCGGCGCGACGGCCATCGCACTTCTGCTGGGCACGATGGCCGCCATCGCCGTGCAGCGCTACGACTTCTTCGGCAAGCACGTCGTGAGTTTTCTCGTGGTACTCCCGATCACGCTGCCCGGCATCGTCACCGGCATTGCGTTGAATGCCACCTTCACATCCGCGCTGGGCGTGGGGCTCGGCCTTGCGACAGTCATCGTCGGACACGCGACGTTCTGCGTCGTGATCGTCTTCAACAACACCCAGGCGCGCTTGCGTCGCATGGGGCGCAGTCTGGAAGACGCGTCGGCCGACCTCGGCGCCTCGGGGTGGCAGACTTTCCGCTACGTGACATTCCCGATGATGCGGGGTTCCGTGGTGGCGGGTGCGGTGTTGGCCTTCGCGCTGTCCTTCGACGAGATCGTCGTCACGACCTTCACTGCCGGGCCCACGGTGCAAACACTGCCGATCTGGATCTTCGGAAACCTGTTCCGCCCCAACCAGGCACCCGTGATCAACGTGGTTGCCGCGGCACTGACGATCGTCGCGATCATTCCGGTGTGGCTGGCCCAACGCATCGGCGGTGACCCGGCAACGACAAGGGTGTAGCCGCGGCTACGCTCGCCAGAGCTCAGTCAGCGGGATACTCTCGGCCAACCCCGATGTCGCGTCCGACAGCTGCCGCTGCAGTGACTCGTCGAGGCGGTGCGATACGACGACGCCCCACAGATCGCGATAGTCCTTGGCGATCCGACCAAGGTCGTCGATCTCCCCGCTCTCGGGCGCACGGTCCTTCCCGAGTTTGGCCTCGACGGACTCCTCGAGCGCCTGGACGAAGCCGCGGGCCAAGCTGTCCACGGCGTCCCGGGTCGAGTCGTAGATCCGGATCAGCGCACGGACGTACAACAGCTGATCCGCGGTGCGATCGAGTATCTGGCCTATCGTCGGATCGAGAACGACAACTCGGTGCTGGCGAATCTCGGCCAGGCCGTAGTCGATCAGCTTGCCCGCCTCAGCACAGCCCGGATCGATGCCGATGGCGCGCGGTTCCCCGGCGGTGGGTTCACCTTCCGACCGACTACCGTCGCCATCTCCGGCTGCACGCGCCGACTCCCCGTCGGCTCGCGGCCCCAACAAGGCTCGCTGGATGCCCAGGATGTCGGCCAGATCGGCACCTTGACGCATGCTCGCGAAGAATTCGGCGATGTGTGCCGAGTTGAAGCCCCGGCGCAGCAGCTGATTGATGGTGCGCAGCTGGCTCAAATGGTAATCGTCGTAGAAGGCGGAACGTCCGACGCGGCGCGGCGGGTCCAGCAGCCCGCGTTCGCGATAGGCGCGGATGTTGCGGGCACTGACGCCAGAGGTCCGCGCGAGCTCGTCGAGGCGGTACTCAGCCAACGGCACGCACCCCGATCGAGACCGGGGTGCACTGTGCACCGTGACGCATCATGCGACCACTGTAGCGTGGGTCACGAGGTGCGAGCGAAGACAGTTCGCTATGCATTTATCGCCTCGGCTAATCGACGCATGCGTCACTATCTGCATATTTGACGCTCTGGTAACTAATTTCTCTCCCGCTTCTGCGGTTCTAGCCAACTTTCGCCCCTTCCGCCCCACCCTCCGCGCGGCTGAGCTCACCGGTAAACGATTGGCGTCGCGGGCTGCCGCTGCGGGAGGATCAATGAGACGGACATTAAGACAAATCGACACGGAGAGGTTCGGCGTGCGCCCCTGGATCGTATGGACCACCGGGCTCTTCGCCTACATCGTCGCGGTCCTCGACCGCACCACGCTGGGCGTTTCCGGTCTCGACGCGGCCGATCGCTTCGGCGCCGGCCCCACGGTGTTGTCGGCGTTCGTCGTGCTGCAGGTCATCGTCTACGCGGGTGCCCAGATCCCCGCCGGACTGTTGCTGGCCTCGCGCGGCGGCGACACCATGGACA
>CAZOIX010000300.1:4028-5616 GCA_964579685.1 uncultured Mycobacterium sp. | reverse complement strand
AGATCGGCCACAACGTCATGCACGGCCAGTGGGATTGGATGAACGATCCCGAGATTCACTCCTCGACGTGGGAGTGGGACATGAGTGGGTCGTCCAAGCATTGGCGGTTCACCCACAACTTCATGCACCACAAGTACACCAACATCCTGGGCATGGATGACGACGTGGGCTACGGGCTGATCCGCGTCACACGGGATACGAAGTGGAAGCCGAACCACATCTTCAATCTGTTCTACAACACCATGCTCGCGACGCTCTTCGAGTGGGGTGTCGGCCTGCAGCACCTGGAGATCGGCAAGATCTTCAAGGGCCGCGACGATCGTAAGGCAACGCTGGTTCGCATGCGCGAATTCGGCACCAAGGCCGGCGAGCAGGTCGCCAAGGACTATGTGGTGTGGCCGGCGCTGACGTCGCTGTCGCCGGGCGCGACCTTCAAGTCCACGTTGAAGGCGAACGCGGTCGCCAACATCATCCGCAACGTGTGGGCCAATGCGGTCATCTTCTGTGGCCACTTCCCCGACGGCGCAGAGAAATTCACCAAGACCGACATGGCCGGTGAAACCAAGGGGGAGTGGTACCTGCGGCAGATGCTCGGCAGTGCCAACTTCGAGAACGGTCCGGTGCTGCGGTTCATGAGCGGCAACCTGTGCCACCAGATCGAGCATCACCTGTACCCCGATCTGCCGAGCAACCGGCTCTACGAGATCTCCTTCCGGGTGCGGCAGTTGTGTGACAAATACGACCTGCCATACACGACGGGGTCGTTCCTCGTGCAGTACGGCAAGTCGTGGCGGACCATCGCCAAGCTGTCGCTACCGGACAAGTACCTGCGCGATACCGCAGACGACGCACCCGAGACCCGCAGCGAGCGGATGTTCACCGAACTCGAACCGACGCAACGGCGCGGGCTCAAGTCGGCCATCGCCGCGGTACGCACACGGCGCCGGGAAAAGCGGCCGCGCAGCCGTCGCGAACTGGCCGCCTGATCACGCCGCGATCGAGAAAGGCCCTCCCCGCGCGGGGAGGGCCTTTCCGTGTCGACGTGTCAGCTGGTCACCACCATCTCGTTGCCGCTGGTCTGCCAGGCGGCCGTGAAGGTGTCGATGCTCACCTGCTCGTCGGCGCCGTCGTCGGTGCCGCTGTCGTTCATGTGCACGATGCCGTTGTCGGTGTCGACGCCGGTGACGACCAGGGCGTGGTCGGGCTCGGTCTTCTGGCCGTCACCGCCCCAGATGTACTGGGAGTTGAGGTTCACGATCACGGCCCCGCCGTCGCGCAGCACGCCCATGAGCGCGTCCATGTTGGATGCTGGAAAATACTTGCCGTCCACCCCGTAGTGGGCGAGCACGATCGGCAGGTCCTTGAAGATGGTTCCGGCGTTGGGGTCATCGTCGGACTGGCCCATGTCGTAGATCATGTCGCCGGGCTGCGCCACGCTCGGCGTGTTCTGCGCGAACCCGATGACGTCGTCCTCGGTGGGCTCGGTGCCCGTCATCTGACCGACCACGTCGGCGGCGGCCATGAGCGCGCAGTCGTCGTAGGTCTGCGCGACGTGCCATCCGGCCATGTCGTCGGGGTCGCCGACGGT
>CAZOIX010000300.1:0-4018 GCA_964579685.1 uncultured Mycobacterium sp. | reverse complement strand
CCCATCAGGGCGGCGGCGGCGATGCTGCGGACGATGGACTTCTTCATGATCTTTCCTCTCGTTGTGCCGGTTGTCGGCTGTGTTGAGGAAAGATTCGGCGGGTCTGCTACTGGGATTCTTGAGGGATTCTTGAGCGCCGGGTGCGCGGGCCTATCGGGTCACCCGCCGTCGCGCAGCGCCGCGAGCAGGCGCCGTGCGGCGGCCACCCGGCCGGCGGCGGGTCCTGTCAGGGTGTCGAGGGCGCACTCGGGATCGGCGGGCGGGCCCAGGTGGCCGCAGCCGCGGGGACAGTCCTTGATCGCCTCGGCCAGGTCGGAGAAGGCGAGCATCACATCGTCGGGTTCGATGTGCGCCAGGCCGAACGAGCGGATGCCCGGTGTGTCGATCACCCAGCCGCCCATGCTCAGCGGCAGCGCCACCGACTGCGTCGACGTGTGTCTGCCCCTGCCGATGTCGGTCACCTCGCCGGTCGCCCGATCCGCCTCCGGCACAAGGCGATTCACCAATGTCGACTTGCCGACGCCCGAATGCCCCAGCAGGACGGTCACCTTGCCGGCGAGGAGCGGCGCCACCGCGTCGAGTGGATCGTCGCGCCCGGCGGTGGTGACCGTGAGGTCGAGGTCGGTGAACTCGGCGGCGAAGGGCGCTGCGGGCGCCAGGTCGGTTTTGGTGAGACACAAGATGGGGTCCAGTCCGCCGGCGTACGCGGCGATCAGGGCACGCTGCACCAGGCCGGTGCGTGGCGGGGGATCGGCGAGTGCGACCACGATCAGCAGCTGATCGGCATTGGCGACGACGACGCGTTCGGTGGGGTCGGTGTCATCGGCGGTGCGCCGCAGCACCGTCCTGCGCTCACCGCGTCGCACGATGCGGGCCAGCGTGTCCTGCTTACCCGAGACATCGCCGACGACATCGACGTCGTCGCCGACGACGATGGGTGTGCGCCCCAGTTCCCGTGCCCTCATGGCGACCACACGGCGATCGGGGTCGTGATCGAGCGCGCAGCCCCACCGGCCGCGGTCGACGGTCACCACCATCGCTTCCAGCGCGTCGGCATGATCTGGTCTTGTCTTCGTTCGCGGCCGTGATCCTCTGCCGGGCCGGACCCGGACGTCGGACTCGTCGTACTCGCGAGGGCTCAATCGCCGGCCAGGATGTCGGCCCACATGAGCGGGAAGTCGGGCAGCGTCTTGGCGGTGGTGCCGATGTCGTCCACCTCGACGCCGGGGACACGCAGTCCCACGATCGCGCCGGCGGTCGCCATCCGGTGATCGGCATAGGACCGCCACCGCCCGGCGTGCAGCGGTCGCGCGGTGATCAGCAAGCCGTCCGACGTCTGGACGCATTCCCCGCCCAGACCATTGATTTCGGCCGACAGCGCGGCCAGCCGATCCGTTTCGTGCCCACGGAGATGCGCCACTCCGCGAAGCTGTGACACCGAACCCGTCGGTGCGAGGGCGGCGAGCGCGGCCACCGCAGGTGTCAGCTCACCCACCTCGTGGAGGTCGACGTCCAAGCCCGCGTGGGAATCGGGTCCCTGCACTTCGAGATAGGAATCACCTTGGCGGACAACCGAACCCACATCCTTCAAGATCGTCAGGATGATGTCGGCGGGTTGCACGCTGTCCTGCGGCCATCCGGCGATGCGCACCGCTCCTCCGGTGACAACGGCGGCCGCGAGGAACGGCACCGCGTTGGACAGGTCGGGCTCGATGCTCCAGTGCCGCGCCGCGATCGTGCCGGGGGAGATGTGCCAGCGGTGGGGTCGGGAGTCGTCCACCTCGACGCCGGCGTCGCGCAGCATCGCCACCGTCATGGCGACGTGCGGAGCCGAGGGCACCGAATCGCCGGTGTGGACGACGGTCAAGCCGTTCGTGAATGCGGCCCCGGAGAGCAGCAGGCCGGAGACGAACTGGGAGGACGACGACGCGTCGATCTCGACGGTTCCGCCGGCCACCGATCCTGACCCGTGCACGGCGAACGGCAGAGCGTCGCCCTCGACGTCGACGCCGAGACCGCGAAGTGCCTCGAGCAGCGGGGCGATGGGCCGTGCCCGGGCCTGCTCGTCGCCGTCGAATGTGACGGTGGCGGTGCCGAGTGCTGCCACCGGCGGCACGAAGCGTAGGACGGTGCCTGCCAGCCCACAGTCGATGCGGGCACCCGACTGCGGGGCGACGGCCCCGCTCAGCGTCAGCTCGGTGTCGTGGCCGTCGACGGTGACGCCGAGCGCCTGGACGGCGCCGATCATCAGGTCGGTGTCGCGGCTGCGCAGCGCCCCGCTGACGGTAGAGGTGCCCTGGCCCGTCGCCAGGGCGGCCAGGATCAGGGCTCGATTGGTCAGTGATTTCGACCCGGGCACGGTGACTGTGGCGTGCACCGGTCGCGACGTCGACGGTGCCTGCCAGTTGCTCACGGCTCTATCCTGCCCTGTCGGTTCCGCGTGCCACCATGGGACTTATGTGTGGACGATTCGCGGTGACCACCGACCCGGCGCTGTTGGCCGAGAAGATCAAGGCGATCGACGAGACCACAGCGGCGCAGAAGGACACCTCGGGCGCGAACTACAACGTCGCGCCGACGACGACCATCAGCACTGTCGTCAAACGGCACAGCGAGCCTGACGACGAGTCGACCCGGCGGCTGCGGTCGATGCGCTGGGGCCTGGTTCCGCCCTGGGCCAAGACCGGAGAGGGCGGCGGTCCGGACACCAAGGGGCCGTTGCTGATCAACGCGCGCTCAGAGAAGCTGACCACCTCGCCCGTCTTCCGCAATTCGGCGAAGAACAAGCGGTGTCTGGTACCGATGGACGGCTGGTATGAATGGCGGCCCAACGGCGAGACGGCGGCCGGGAAAAAGGCGCCCAAGACGCCGTTCTACATGTACGGCGGCGACGGCGAACCGCTGTTCATGGCGGGTCTGTGGTCCACGTGGCGGCCTAAAGAGGCACCCAAGGACGCCCCGCCGCTGCTGAGCTGCACCATCATCACCACCGACGCGGCGGGTCCGTTGGCCGACATCCACGACCGGATGCCGCTGACGATCAGCGAACGCGACTGGGACCGCTGGCTCGACCCCGATGCGCCGATCGACGAGGGGCTGCTGCGCGGTCACGGCGATCTCGACCGGATCCGGATCCGCGAGGTGTCCCGGTTGGTCAACAGCATCCGCAACAACGGGCCAGAGCTGATCGAGCCGGCCGAGCCGCACGCGCAGCAGGCGACCCTGCTCTAGGAGATCTGCTTAACATCGCGCCGGAACATCGTTGCTTTTCCTGTGGAAACGGCGGGTGGAAGTGCGAATCACCATTAACATATGGGAGTGCTCACCGCGGTGCGGAAGGTTCTGGCCTTCGAGATGACAATCGCCGAATGGATCGGCACGGCGGCCATTCTCGCCGTTCCCTACGTGCTTGTCGGCATGGTGTGGACGGCCATCGCCGGCGACCAGTTCGGCTGGCAGGGCTATGCCCGGATCCCGGCGATCGTCCTATCGATCGTGTCGTGGCCGGTCCTGCTGGTCTCGGCGGTGTGCACGATATGACGCCTGCCGACTGCCGCATCGCGATCCGCAGGCGCACGGCCCGCTGGGACACCGAACCGGTCACCGCGGCCGAGGCGATGGATTTCTGGGCCTTCGCGGCCGGAGCGGCCAACGTGATCATGCAGTTGTCCCGCCCGGGGGTCGGCTACGGAGTAGTCGAGAGCAAGGTGGACTCGGGCAACCTGCTGAAGCATCCGTGGAAACGTGCGCGGACCACGTTTCAGTACCTTGCCGTGGCCATCATCGGCACGCCGCAGGACCGCGCGGCGTTCCGCGAGGCCGTCGACAGCGCGCACCGGCACGTCCGGTCGACTGCCGATAGTCCCGTGCGCTACAACGCTTTTGACCGCGACCTTCAGATGTGGGTGGCGGCCTGCCTGTTCGTCGGCCTGGAAGACACCTATCAGCTGCTGCGCGGCGAGATGACCGCCGAACAGTCCGAACAGTTCTACCGGTCGGCGTGGACGCTGGGCACCAC
>CAZOIX010000299.1:0-5619 GCA_964579685.1 uncultured Mycobacterium sp. | reverse complement strand
CGCGGATCGCCCTGCTCGAGCAGTTCGAAGATGCCGCCGCCGTTGTCGTTGGACACCACGATGGTCAGGTTGCGCGGCGTCGGCTCCGTCGGACCGATCAGCAGCCCGGAGCTGTCGTGCACGAACGTCAGATCGCCGATCAGGGCGATGGTGCGGCGGGGCGCGCTGTCATCGCCCAATCGATCGTGGGCCAACGCCGCGCCGATCGCCGTCGACACCGTGCCGTCGATGCCCGCGACGCCACGGTTCGAGCGCACCTTGAGACCGTGGGTGTTGAGGCCGACCAGGGCCGCGTCCCGGACCGGATTGGATGCGCCGAGCACCAGCTGATCGCCGGGGCGGACGGCGTCGGCCACCGCCGCAGCGACGTGCAGCCCGGTCTTGAGCGGATGAGCCTCCAGTTGCGCGCGCACGGCGTCAACCGCATGTCTGTTGACCTCGGCGCAGCGCCGCAACCAGGCCGGATCAGGGGTGCCGGCGGTCACCGCGCGGGTGCCGGTCGCCGTCGAGTTTCCCGACACGTCCGGCCAGCGGGGGCCCGTCGTGAGGGCGAACACCGGGATCGACGCATCGGCCAGTAGTGCCGACACGGGCCGGTGCAGCGTCGGGCGGCCGAGCATGATGACCTGCTGCGGGCGGATCAGGCGCAGGGCGAAGGGATGCAGCGGATTCTCGGCGGCCGGTGCGGTCGGCTCCGCGACGGTGGGCAGTGCGGCCAGGTTGGGATGCACACCGGCGCCGTGCCCGGCGATGACGACGGTATCGGGTGTCAGGTCGATGTCGAGTGGCTGATCGAAGGTGACCGGTGGGGTGTATGTCCACGGCCTGCCACCGGGCCGCCCCTCGGGCGCATACGTTGTCGCCGGTTCTTCCACACCGGGCACCAGCGGTTCCCGCAGCGGGATGTCGAACTGCACAGGACCTGCGTTGGCCGATCGAGATCCCGTGGCGGCCACCAATACTCGGCACGTCGCCGAGCGCCACTGCGCGTTCAGCGAGTCAATCCGCTCAGGGGCATCCTCCGCGAGGCCCAGGCTGATGTTGGCGCGCACCTGGGTGCCGAAATATCCCAGCTGCTCGAAAGTCTGGTTGGCGCCGGTGCCCAGTAACTCGTAGGGCCGGTTGGCGCTCAGCACGATGAGCGGCACCCGCGCGTAATTGGCCTCCACCACCGCGGGGCCGAGGTTGGCCACCGCGGTGCCCGAGGTCATTGCCACGCACACCGGCGCGCGCTCGGCGACCGAGAGGCCGATCGCCAGGAAGCCGGCGGTGCGCTCGTCGATGCGCACGTGCAACCGCAGCCGCCCCGCACGGTCGGCGTCCTGCAGGGCGAACGCCAGCGGAGCGTTGCGCGAACCCGGGCAGAGCACGACGTCGCGCACGCCGCCGCGGATCAGTTCGTCGACAACTACGCGGGCCTGCGCAGTCGAGGGGTTCACCACTACAGACTATCGGCGAAGAAATTCAGCACCGCGGAGTTGACCTCCCCGGGCTTCTCGATGAACCCGAGGTGGCCGGCGTCGGCGAACTCCAGGTAGCGACCCCTCGGCAGGGCGTCGGCGACCTCGCGGCCGAGGTGCGGCGGCAGCGCGAGGTCGTCGCCGAACCCGATGACGAGTACCGGCGTCGTAATACTTCGGTAAGCAGGGAGCCGGTTTTCGTTCGGGGCGACGTCGAGCTGGGCCCGCATCCCGGGTGTCGGCTTGTTCGGCCACATGGTGAACATGTCGATCCAGTCGCGCACCGCATTGTCGTCGTTGAGCGTCTTGGGCGAGAAGCTCTCCATCAGGCGCGTTTTCGCGTCGTAGGCGGCGGGCAGCTCGACACCGATGTCCGCCAGCTCGCGCTCGGCCGAGCGGAAGAACCGGCGGCTGCGGTCCTCTCGGCCCCGGGTGGCCATCAACGCAGCCGACCGGACCAGTTCAGGATGGGCGAGCATCAGCTCCTGGGCGATGTATGAACCCATGGACACCGACACGATGCGCACCGGCGCGGCATCGAGCTTCTCGATCAGTGCTGCCGTATCGGCCACCATCTGTTCGATGCCGAAGTCGGTGGCATTCTCGGTGGCCCCGACCCCGCGGTTGTCGAACGTGATGCAGCGGTATCCGGCGCGCTGGAACTCCGGTACTTGATGCAGGTGCCAGGTGCGGCCCGCACCGCCGCGACCGGCGATGAACAGCACCGGATCGCCGCTACCGCGGTCGTCGTAGGCCAAATTCACGCCGACGACGCTACTTGACCTCGGTGAACGCCACCACGGGGATGCGCCGTCCCTGCGTTGTCTTCTGGTAGCCCGCGTAGTTCGGCATGTACTGGGTGGCCAGCGCGAACAACCGGTCGCGTTCGTCACCGAGCATTTCCTCGCCGACGAAGGTCCCTTCATAGCCGCGGGAGGTGAGCGTGACGCGGGGATTGGCCTTCACGTTGTGGTACCAGGCGGGATGGCGCACGTCGCCGTAGTTCGAGGCGATGACGATCACGCGGCCACCGTCGGTGAAGTACGTCAGCGGGGTGCTGCGCACCTGCCCGGATTTCGCGCCGGTGTGGGTGAGCAGCACCTCCGGTACGAACATCGACATCGACAGGTGACCGTTGGTCAACTTGATCAACGCACGGTCGATGCGCCAGCCGTATCGGCGCAGGAACTTCTGCGCGGGGCCGGTCGCCATGAAGCGGGCTCCGGCTTGCACGAAGCGCGAGGGCGGGTCGGGCGGATTCTCGGGAATTCCCACGCCTGCGACCGTATCGCAGTGATTTCGGCGTGCTGAGTCACGTTGAGCGTGACAGCCACACCGAAATCGCTATCAGAGTGCATATTGTGCGTTTCGCACGAACATGAGTAGCGTGAGACCTGCAGCCGCACCGGCTCGAGTGCGGGCCTGTGTCAACCGAGGAGAAGAGGTGCCGTGAAGGTCGCCATCAGCGGCGCCGGCGTAGCCGGGCCCGCCTTCGCCCACTGGATGTTGCGCGCCGGCCACGACGTGACGTTGATCGAGACGGCGCCGAGTTTCCGCACGGGCGGCTACGTCATCGATTTCTGGGGACTCGGCTACGCCATCGCGGAGAAGATGGGGATCGAGAAGGAGGTCCTGGCCGCCGGCTATCAGGTTCAGGAACTCCGGTCCGTCGACGCGAACGGAAACGTCGCCGCGCGCTTCGGTGTGGAACCCATCCGAAGGGCGACCGAGGGCCGCTACACCAGCCTCGCCCGCGGTGACCTGGCCGCGGCCATCTATCGGACCGTCGAGAACGACGTCGAAACGATCTTCTCGGACAGCATCACGGCCATCCACGATGAAACCGATCGCGTGGCAGTGAGTTTCGAACACGCCGCGCCACGCGAATTCGACATGGTGGTCGGTGCGGACGGACTGCATTCCAACGTGAGAAATCTCGTCTTCGGACCGGAGTCGAGATACGAGCACTACCTCGGCTGTCAGGTCGCCGCATGCGTCATCGACGGCTACCGGCCGCGGGACGAACTCGTGTATGTGACCCACAACCTGCCGGGCCGCCAGATCGGCAGGTTCACCCTCGACGGCGACCGGACGCTGGTGCTGTTCGTCTTCCGGTCGTCGGCGCCCGAGATCCCAGACGATCTTGAGTCGTGTAAAGCGTTGCTGCGCGACCAATTCCGCGACGGCCAATGGGAGTGCGGCCAAATCCTCGACGCCCTCGACGGCGTGGACGACCTGTACTTCGACGTTGTCAGCCAGATTCGGCTCGAGCGGTGGTCCTCCGGTCGCGTCGTCCTCCTCGGCGATGCCGCGGCATGTGTGTCCCTGCTCGCCGGTGAGGGCACGGGTCTGGCATTGGTGGAGGCGTATGTGCTCGCCGGTGAGCTCGCGCGCGCGCAAGGGAACCTCAGCGAGGCCTTCATCGCCTACGAGAATCGGCTGCGCGACTTCCTTGAGGAGAAGCAAAGGGGTGCAACGCGATTCATATCGTTTTTCGCCGCGAGAACCAACTTCGGCATCTGGCTGCGCAACCAGGTGATGCGTTCGTTCAATATCGGGCCGATCGGACGCCTCGTGATGACTCGAACCCTTCGCGATGACATCGAGCTACCCGAATACCAGCTGTGAGCGATACGACCAGCGCACCGCACGGCGCCGGCCGCTCGACAGGAATTCCCGTCCCCCGGACCACTGTGTGGGCGACGTGGCTGCGCAGACACTCGATCACTCTGGTGCCGCTCGCGCTGTTGGTCGGCGCCGTCACCGGACTCGGCGCCGTCGGCTTCCGCTGGCTTGTCACCGCGTTCACCCGGCTGTTCACCGGCCATGACGACTACTCGGCGCTCGGCCGTGTGCCCAGTGCCCACTGGCCGTCGCTGGGATTCTGGTTCCTGCTGCTCGTTCCGGTGATCGCGGGCGCGGTGTACGGCCCGATCGTCTACCGGTTCGCCCCGGAGGCCCGCGGCCACGGCGTGCCCGAGGTGATGTACGCCGTCGCCCACCGCGGCGGGCGCATCGCTCCCCAGGTGACGATCGTCAAGGCCCTGGCATCCTCGCTCTGCATCGGCGGTGGCGGCTCAGTCGGTCGAGAGGGGCCGATCGTGCAGATCGGCTCGGCGGTGGGATCCTCACTGGCACAACTACTGCGGCTGGACACCGATCGGGTGCGACTGCTCGTCGCCTGCGGAGCGGCCGGCGGTATCTCGGCCACGTTCAATGCTCCGCTGGCCGGCGCGTTCTTCGCCATCGAACTGATCTTGCGCACGGTCGCCGCCGAGGCGTTCGGCGCCGTCGTGCTGTCCTCCGTCACCGCCTCGGTGGTCGGCCGCGCGATTCTCGGCGATCAGCCGTTTTTGGCGCTACCCAAGTTCGCGGTCCAGAACACCGCCGAATACCTGCTTTACATCGCCCTCGGCATCGGTGTCGGCGTGATCGGCATCGCCTTCTCGAAGGTGCTCTATTACGTCGAAGATCTCTGCGACTGGGCGTGGCGCGGACCCGAGTGGGCACGGCCGGCGGTCGGCGGCGTCCTGCTCGGGGGGCTGCTGATCGCCCTACCGCAGATGTACGGCGTCGGATACCCGGTGTTGGAGAACGCCATCTCCGGCCACTACCTCGTCGTCATGCTGCTGGTGTTGATGGTCGGCAAGATGCTGGCCACGAGTCTGACGATCGGCATCGGCGGATCCGGCGGGGTCTTCGCCCCGACGCTGTTCATCGGCGCGATGGCGGGCACCGCGTTCGGCACCGTCGTCAACGACCTGTGGCCGGGTGCGACCGAGTCGGCGGGCGCGTACGGCCTGATCGGCATGGGCGCGGCGCTGGGCGGGGCGACCAGGGCACCGATCACCGCCGTGGTCATCCTTTTCGAGCTGACCGGTGAGTATTCGATCATCCTGCCGCTCATGGCGGCGGTCGCGATGGCGGCGGGCACCGGCCGGTTGCTGTCGAAGACGACCATCTACACCGCGAAACTATGGCGGCGAGGCATCGACATCGACAACCCGCCGTCGGCGCTTCCCGCACTGCGCGCCGCAGACATCGCCGGCGAGATTCCGGGGTCGCTGAGTCCCGACAGCAGCCTCGATCATGCCGCCGACATTCTCGCCAAATCGCCGATCGCCATGGTGCCGGTCATGGGCAGCAACGGCCGCTATGC
>CAZOIX010000298.1:5282-5634 GCA_964579685.1 uncultured Mycobacterium sp. | reverse complement strand
GCGCTTCGAGCACCCGGTCCGTGCGGCCCAGGCGTAGATGACGGGCGCGCCGGTGGGCGGCGGCGATCGTCGGCTCGACCGGCGCGAAGCCCGACGCGTCATCGTCGCAGCCGAGTTGGGCAGGCAGGGATTCGGTGAATTCCGTTGCGCCGCTGCCCCATGCCTCGCAGTCGACGGTGCCGGGCGCGGATTTCACGATGCGTGCCGTGACCGGCCCGCTGCGCATGACGCTGGTGCGCCAGATCGCGCCGTCCTCGGCGTCGTGATAGCACGGATCGGAGCGGCCGCGGCGCAGCGGCGACAACGTCAGACCCGGACTGGCCGGGCCCGCGAAAACGACACTGCACTCGAC
>CAZOIX010000298.1:0-5272 GCA_964579685.1 uncultured Mycobacterium sp. | reverse complement strand
GCTTCGCACCGCCTCAGATTAGGCGACGGTGACGACAGCCTTGTCCGGATAGAACGCCAGATGACCGGCGATCGCGGCCACCGCGGGGTAGGGCGCCCGGTATGTCCAGATGGCGTCTTCGACGGTGCCGGATCCGGTGACGACGTGGTGGTAACTCGCCTCGCCCTTGTAGGGGCAGTAGGTCTCGGTGCCGCTGTCGCGGAGCACGGAAGCCACCACGTCGGTTCGCGGGATGTACTGCACGGCGGGATACGTCGACTCCTGCAGGGTCAGCGCGTTGTCGGTCTCGGCCACCACCTCGCCGTTGACGCGGACGGTGACGTGTTTACCCGTGGGCTCGACGGTGATGGGGTGCGCGTCGGTGGGCTCGAGTACAGGACGATCGCTCATGAAAGGACCAACGACCGAAGACGCGCCATTTCTTCCTGTCCGGCCAATAGCATCGGACGACGTGACCGAACAACGCGTGGCCGACTGCCAGGAAAGCGTGCACATCGCCGCAGATGCGGCGGCGGTGTACGAACTGATCACCCATCTGCCGACGATGTGCCAGGTCGCGGAGGAGACCACCGCGATGGAATGGGTGCGCGGCGACACCGCCGTACCCGGCGCGAAGTTCAAGGGCACCAACGAGCACGGAAGCAAGTCGTGGACGACCGCGTGCACCGTCACGGACGCCGTACCCGGCAAGGTGTTCGCCTTCGATGTGCGCAGCGCGGTCATCCCCGTCGCGCACTGGCGGTACGACATCGCGGCCACGGGCGACGGGACCTGCCAGGTGACCGAGAGCACCTGGGATCGTCGGCCCGGGTGGTTCCGCGTTCCCGCCGGCTGGGCCACCGGCGTGAAAGACCGCACGTCCGCCAACGCCGAACACATCAAGCTGACGCTGCAGCGCCTCAAGGAGCGGGCCGAGGCGACGACCTAGGGCCGGCCTGCGATCTTGTCGGCGACGACGGCGATGGGCGACGTTTTCCTCCGACCCCGGGACTCATGCCAGTCGGCCGCCTTGTAGGCGAGATACATTCCGCGCACACCCAACCACCGCAACGGCTCGGGTTCCCAGTCGCGTGCCCGGTGGCCCACCCATGGCAGGTCGGTCAGCTCGGTTGTGCGACCGAGCACCAGATCGGTCATGGTGCGCCCGGCCAGATTGGTGGCAGTGACGCCGTGCCCGACGTAGCCGCCGGCTTCCCCCAAACCCGTTGCGCTGTCGAAGGATACGCACGCCTCCCAGTCACGCGGGACGGCAAGCACACCGCACCACGCATGGGCGACGGGGATGTCGCGCGTCTGTGGAAGTGCCGAGTGCAGCACCGCGGTGAGATGTGTGATGGTGCGCTCGGGGACCTGACCGTCGACGTCGGTGCGCGAGCCGAAGCGGTAGGGCACACTCCGGCCGCCGATCGCGATGCGGTCGTCGACGGTGCGCTGGGCGTAGAAGAAGCCGTGTGCGGTGTCACCCAGTGTCTCGCGGCCCCGCCAACCGATCGACTCCCAAATGTCCTGCGGTATCGGCTCGGTCGCGATCATCGAGCTGTTCATCGGAAGCCAGCGCTTGCGCATCCCCGGCAGGGCCGCGGTGAACCCTTCGGTGGCGCGCAGGACGACGGGTGCGCTCACCGTGCCCAGCACCGTCCTCACCCGTCCGGGGCGGATCTCGATTGCCGATGTTCGCTCGTAGATGTCGACGCCGCCCCGTTCGACGGCCTCGGCCAGTCCCCGCACGAGCTGCGCAGGCTGCACCCGTGCGCAATGCGGATTGTGATAGGCCGATATCACGTCATCGATCTTGATGCGTTGTGCTGACTCGGCTTTCGTCAGTTCCGTGATGCCGTCGACCTTCCACAGCCGTTCTTCTTCGACTTCGGCGGCCAACCGCGACGCCTGGGCGCGGTTGCGGGCCACGTGCAGTGTTCCGCCCTTGACGATTCCCGCGTCGATGCCTTCGCTGCCTGCGACGTCGATCACCTCGTCGACCGCGTCGTTGAGCGCCTGCTGCCAGGCCGTCACGCGGTCGCGCCCGTAGCGCTTCGCCATTCTGTCGCGGTCCCCGGGCACCAGCCCGGACAGCCACCCGCCGTTGCGACCGGACGCACCGAACCCGGCGAACCGTGCCTCCAGCACGACGATGCGCAGCGTGGGATCGGCGCGCTTCAGGTAGTACGCCGTCCACAGTCCGGTGTAACCGGCGCCGATGATGCACACGTCGGCGTCGCGGTCACCGGGCAGCGGCGCGCGCACGGCCGGAAGCTCGGCGAACCAATTCGAGACACGGCCGTTGACGGGGCGGGCATCGGGCACCGTCCGATTCTGGCAGGACGGCCCAATGGTGTAATCGGCAGATGACCGCCCTCGACCGCTCCGGCGCGGTTTTCGTGTTGACGCTCGGCGAGGACGACAACCGCTTCCATCCGGATCGGCTGACGCAGATCAACGCCGCGCTCGACGAGGTCCAAGCCACGGAAGGCCCCAAGGCCGTGGTCACGACTGGTACCGGAAAGTTCTATTCGAACGGGCTGGACCTGGACTTCATGGCCGCCAACCCGGACGCGTCGGAGACCAACCTGGTCGATGTCCACGCACTGTTCGCCCGCGTGCTGGCGTTTCCCGCGCCGATCATCGCCGCGGTGGGGGGCCACGCGTTCGCCGCGGGTGCGATGCTGGCGCTGGCGCACGACCAGATCGTCATGCGCGCCGATCGCGGCTACTTCTGCCTGCCCGAGGTCGATCTGGGAATCCCGTTCACCCCGGGCATGAATGCGCTGATCCGGGCACGGTTGCCGATCGCGACGGCGCACGAGGCGATGACCACCGGCCGGCGCTACGGCGGTGCGGACGCACAGCTGGCCGGCATCGTCGCCGCCACCGCGGGCGAGGGCGAGGTGCTCGACGCGGCGGTCGCACGGGCCGAAGCGCTCGCCGCGAAAGCCGGCCCGGTGCTCGGGGCGATCAAGGCGCGGCTCTACGCCGAGGTGATCGCCGAACTCACGAACGGGGGACGATGAGGCGCTACCAACCGTTGGCCGGTGGGCGAATGCTCATCGCGCTCGCCGTGTCGTCGGCGGCGCTTCTGAGTGCCGGGACAGCATGCGCAGGCGGCAGCGAGGCTCCCGCGACGGATGCGTCCAGCCCGGACCAGCCCACGACGGGATCGACCACCCCGCCACCGCCCCCGGTGCCGTCCGTCGATGCCGCCGACCTGCCGGCGTTGCTGCCGAGCCTCGACGAGGTCAAGAAGATCATGGAGAACCCCGCGTTGGTCGCAGGCCCGAACTCGACCGGTGTGGCGGAACCGGATCCACGCGAGCAGGTCTACGAACCCGCGGACTGCGCCGGCTCGTTCATCTCCGGCTCTCCGTCGGTCTACGACGGCACCGGCTGGCGTGGGTTCCTCGGGAACAGCCAGGCCCAATCGCCGACGCCGTCCGTCATGTTGGGAGAGGCGGTGGTCACCTTCGACGACGCGGCGGCGGCGCAGAGAGCTCTGACCGAATACGTCGAGCAATGGCGCCGCTGCGCCAACACGCGCTTCACGTGGAAGTTCATTTCGCAAGGCCAACAGGCACAGTGGACGTTGGGCGAGCCCGTCGACGCTGGAGGTGGCGTCACGTCGTTGCGCAACGTCAACCCCGATTCACCGGTGACGATCACCCGCGCCATCGCAGCCAAGAACAACGTGCTGGTCGACGTGCAGATCATGGGCAGCGGACTGGCCGAGCAGAACGTCACGCTCGCCCGAAGCATTCTGGACCGCATCCCGGACTGAGCCGGGACCAGGCCTCATCGGCTCAGCATCAGATACTGGGCCGCGGTCTGCTGTTGGGCGGTGTCCAGTTGGCGGGAGACGGCGCTGAACGCAAACCGCTCGTTGGTGGCGATGCACCAGAGCTGTGGAATCAGCCCACCGCCACCCTCGATGCGGACGCAGCGGCTACCCGGCAGTCCTGGCACCTCGGCGACGGACTGCGCCGCCGCCGTGGAGGCGGTGCCGTCTGCGAGTGCCCGCGCCAGCTGTTGTGCCGCATCGGGGTCGCGGGCCTGATAGACCGTCGTCTGGCTGGTCGCCACCGTGTCGACCCCGGCGGCCCGGATCGCTGCTCCCGCCTCAACTGGGTTGTCCTGCAACTGTAGTGCGCCGGCCGGGTCGTAGTCGGCATCCGACATCGAGTCACCCTGGCCGGGCTTGAGAGGTACGACACGGGCCAACAGACCCGAGGGGTCCCGTGGCAGCGTTGCCAGCGCACTCGCCTCGGTGGGCACGAACGTGTCGATCAGCGGGACCTGCAGATCGAGGATGCGGCCCGCCAGGTCGACCTCGCGCTCGGGCGTCGCGAACTGGATGACCTGGATCAACACGTGCGGCCCGCGGGCGCTGATCACGGTCAGCTCGTGCACGATCTCGGTGTCCTCGTAGTGGGTCATCAACGCCGCGGTGGCCTCGGGATGACCCGGGATCGGCACCGCGCGGACCGGCTCGGTCGGTACCGGACCGAGGGCTTGTTCCACCACCGCGATGTTCAGTGCCCCCTCAGCCAGCCCTTCGGCGACCTTCGCCGCGGTCTCCGGGAACGGGTACTGCAGCACCGCGTTGCGGAGCAACGTCGGGTCGCCCGGATCAGCCGATGTCCGTTCGCTGACGAAGCCGACGACCATCGGAAGTGCGGGAAACCTCGTCAGCATCGACGGCCAGAGCACCTGCGAAATCTGATTGCGGCGCTCCAGGACCCGCGCGCTGCCCGCCACGGTCTGTGTCAGGGCAGGGTCGGCCTGCCACGGCCCGACGACGAAGCCCGCCAGCCGCCGCCCCTCGATGAGACGGCCCACCTCCTCGGTTCCGGCCGGCCCGAGTGGCGGCCGTGGGGTGGTCGGGTAGGAGCCGGGGTCGAGCGCCGACGGATCGACCGTCGGTGTCGTCTCCTCCACCGCCGTGCCGCCCACGGTGCCACCGCACGCGGCCAGGAGAAGCGCCATCGCCACCACCGTCGACGCGATCCGCACCACAGCGTCTCCCCTACACACCGTTGGGCATGCAGAGGCGCCAGCCGTCATCGCGAACCAACGTGAAATCGATGGTCCTGCGTCCCAGCATCTCGTTTCGGCCCTCGACCGTCGCGGTCGCTTCGTCTCCGACCACCCGCACGCTGAGAATCGTGACCGTCGTCAGGCCCTGGTCGACCCGGGTCTTCTTCAGCGAGTCCATGACCGGACCCGTGTACTGAGCCGCCCACGAGGGGCACATCAGCGCAAGATAGGCATCCCAGTTCTGGGT
>CAZOIX010000297.1:0-5640 GCA_964579685.1 uncultured Mycobacterium sp. | reverse complement strand
CATCGCGGTGGCCGGCCCGACGTATGTCGAGCGCCATCTGTCCGAGGGCTTCACCGCTGCGGCGGTGGCGGCGGCGCCGTCGTTGGCCTGGAATCGCGACGATGCCCTGCAGGACATGCTGGTGCGCAAGGTGTTCCGTCGCGATATCGCCCGGCCGCAGCACTTCGTGCCCACCGCGGAAGGTTTCGGTTGCGCCGTGCGGGCCGGCCTCGGTTGGGGGATGTTCCCGCAAAACCTGGCCGCACCGCTGCTGGCCGACGGTTCGTTCGTGCGCGTGGCCGACGCGCAGCTGGACGTGCCGCTGTTCTGGCAGTGCTGGAAGCTCGACAGTCCACTGGTCGCCACGATCACCGGCGCGGTACAGTCCGCGGCCGCCAAGATCATGGTGTGACTGTGAATCACCTGTCATGACGACAAGCGTTGTCACAGAAGGTGTTTCTGTGACTTCGGCCACTTCGATGAACACTTTCTGATCGCGCACCGTATCTCGTATGCCGGTGGCTACGCCGGGTCTCAGGTCGACGTGAATTGGGGCGCAGATGAACACACTCAGGATTCTCGCCGTCGGCGCCGGTGTGGGCGGTATTTCAGTCGCTAGGGGACTGGTGCGCGACGGACACGACGTCACCGTCTTCGAACAGCGCCCGGATATGCGACCCGGTGGCGGAGCGGTGACCATCTGGCCGAATGGCTCGGCAGTTTTGGAACAGCTGGGCGTCGACATGGCGGGGGCGGGTGCGTCGCTTTCCACCGTGCGGATCGCGAGATCAACTGGTCGCCCTCTGGTCAACATCGCCGTGAACGCGATCGCGGACAGGCTGGGCGGGTCGGTCCGGATGGTGCCGCGCAGCGTGTTGCTCGACCGCCTGTTGGAGGGCTTTCCGACTGACCGAATCCGTGGCAACTCAAGGGTTGTCGCGGCGTCGAGTACATGCGACGGAGTGCGCATCGAGTTCGACGACGGCAGCTGTGCCGACGGGGATGTGCTGATCGGTGCGGATGGTCTGCATTCGAAGGTGCGACAGATCGCCGGTGGCAAACCTGCGACGCCCACGGGGTGGTGCAGTTGGCAGGGGTTGATCACCGTTCCCCATATCGCGGAAACCGATGTCGCAGTGCAGATCATCGGCGAGGACGCGAATCTTGGCCTGTGGCCCGCCGGAGGATCCGATCTGCAGTGGTGGTTCGACTTGCCGTGGTCGCCCGACTTCGTCAGGCCGCAACGTCCGATCGAGGTGATCCGGTCCAGCTTCACGGGCTGGTCCGACATGGTCGATCACGTACTCGAGACATTGACCGACGACCATCTGGCGGCCTCGCCGTTCCCGCATTTTCGGCATCCGATTCCGCGCGCGCCGCGGGTGGCAGCGCTGACGTTGCTCGGCGATGCCGCGCATACGATGCCACCTGTCCTCGCCCAGGGGACCAATCAGGCGCTGCTCGACACCATGGTGTTGTGCAAGGCGCTTTCGGATCTGCCGAAGGACCGCAACGGCAACGGCGAAGTGGTACGAGCCCTGCGGTGGTACGAGCGGACCCGCAGACGCGGCGTTGCCGCTGTGTCGTGGGTGGCGTCGCGGCAGATGTTTCACAACGTGCCGGTGCTCAAACCCGACCTGATTCCGGACTCGTTGGCGACATGGGCGATGACGGAGTTTCTCCGTACGACGAGTCACCCGCGACTATCGGCGCAAGTGAACCGCGATCTGTCCAACCGTAGCGTGAGTCAGTGCGCTTCCCGCTTTTTCTTGCCGAACGGAAGCAGGTGCACGATGGCCACCACGACGGCCCCGACGAGCAGTCCGACAAGCGCTGACGCCGCGGTGTTGGCCAGCCACGCGAGCACGCCGTCGACTCCATCGACCACCGCACGGTGTATCAGGTCCTCGAAGTGGTGTACGAAGCCATAGGGCGCATGCCAGCCGAGATCGTCCGTACCAAGTAAGAGGATGTGTCCGCCGACCCAGAGCATCGCGATGGTGCCGATGGTCGAGAGCGCAGACAGCAGTTTGGGCATCGCGGCGACGAGACCGCGGCCGACCTTCTGCGCGAACGTCGACGAGCGCTCCGCCAGGTTGAGGCCGATGTCGTCCATCTTGACGATCAACGCGACCACCCCGTACACGGCGGCGGTGATCACGACGGCGACCACGGCGAGAATGACGAGGCGACGCCAGAACGACTCCGCCGCAACCTCGTTCAGCGCGATCACCACGATCTCTGCAGACAAAATGAAATCGGTGCGGATCGCGCCTGCCGTCATCTGCCGCTCGGCGTCCTTGCCGACGACCGTGGTCGGGGTGGCGTGGGCGTCGTGCCCTGCACCCTTGTGGACCCAACCCCAGACCTTCTCCGCACCCTCGAAACAGAGGTAGGTGGCACCCACCATCAGAATCGGCATCACCAGCCAGGGTGCGAACTCACTCAGCAGCAGAGCTGCCGGCAGGATGAACACCAGCTTGTTGCGCAGCGACCCGATCGCGATGCGCTTGATCATCGGCAGTTCGCGCTCGGCGGTGATGCCTCGCACGTACTGCGGCGTCACCGCGGTGTCATCGATGACCACGCCCGCCGCCTTTGCGGTCGCCCGCCCTGTCGCGGCGCCGATGTCGTCGACCGACGCTGCCGCCAGCTTGGCCAGTGCAGCGACATCGTCGAGCAGTCCGAACAGGCCCGCGCTCATCCTGTCTCCATGGTGGGGAGGTTACCCACAGTCACATACCCATGAGCGACTCGATCTCGCCACGGGCGAAGTACACCACGAAACCCGCAGCGACGATCCACAGCAACGGGCTGATCTCGCGGGCCTTACCGGCGGCCGAGCGCGTCACCACCCACACGATGAAGCCCACCCCGATTCCATTGGCGATCGAATAGGAGAACGGCATCGTCGCCACCGTGAGCACGACGGGCAGGGCGACGGAGAACTCGGAGATATCGATGTGGCGCAGGTGGCCCGCCATCATCACGCCGACGATCACCAGCGCCGCGGCAGCCACCTCGGTCGGAACGATCGATGCCAGTGGAGTGATGAACATGGCCGCCAGAAAGAGCACACCCGTGACGAGATTCGCGAGTCCGGTGCGCGCACCCTCCTCGATACCCGCCCCGGACTCGACGAAGACGGTGTTGGACGACGACGATGTCGCGCCACCGACGACAGCGCCTGCGCCCTCGACAATCAGTGCCGAACGCAGTCGCGGGAAGGTCCCTTGATCGTCGGCGAGTCCGGACTCACGCGCGAGCCCCGTGAAACTGCCCATGGCGTCGAAGAAGTTCGCGAAGACCAAGGTGAAGACGAACATCGTGACGGCCAGTATTCCGATGCGCCCGATGCTGCCCTGCAGGGTGAAATCACCCACCAGCGACAGATCGGGCAGCGCGAACGGCGACCCCGACAACGTCGGCACCGACAGGCTCCAGCCACCGGGATTGTCGGTCACCGAACCGACATGCCAGATCGCCTCGACGGCAATGGCGACGAGCGTGCCGGCGATGAGTCCGATGAGAATCCCGCCACGGACCCGCCGGACCACGAGAACACTCGTCACCATCAAGGTGAACACGAACACGACAGTGGGAGCCGTGCTGATGTCACCGATGCCACCGATACCGAGGCCGACGGGTGGCGACGGCGTCCCCGTGGATCCGACGAAGCCGGCGTCGACGAGCCCGATGAACAGGATGAACAATCCGATGCCTGCCGTGATCGCGGTCTTCAGCTGGATGGGCACCGCATCGAAAACCATCCTGCGCAGCCCGGTCGCCGCCAACGTGACGATGATGAGCCCATTGATGACGACCAGGCCCATCGCCTCGGGCCAGGTCAGCGAGCCGACCAAGGTCGTGGCGACGAACGTGTTGAGACCCAGACCCGCGGCGAACGCGAACGGCAGCCGGGAAACGACGCCGAACAGGATGGTCATGACGCCTGCGGCCAACGAGGTCACTGCCGAGACCTGGTCGAACTCCAACTCGCGGCCGGTGACGTCCTCGATGCCCGACAGGATGATCGGGTTCAGCACGATGATGTAGGCCATCGCGATGAACGTGACCACCCCACCGCGAATCTCGGTGGTCACCGTCGATCCTCGCGCCGAGATCTCGAAGAAGCGATCGAGGAGATTCACTCTTCGACACTAGGTCTCTGGCGATCCCGCGTCATTTCCTGCACAGCGCGCAGGAACAGGCGGCGCTCGTCAGCCGAAAGCCGCGAGAGCCACCGTTCTTCGCCGTGCTGGATTTTCGCCTGCACCCGGTCCTTGATGTCCCGGCCCGATTCGGTGATGGCCAGCAGACGGACGCGGCGGTCGTCGGGATCGGCCCGTCGTTCGATGTAGCCCTTCGTCTGGAGTTCGTCGAGCGTCGGGATGATGCGTGTCTTGTCGGCGCCGATGGCCTCGGCGAGCGCCGCCTGTGTGCGCACCGGGGACTCGTCGAGCGCGAGCAGCACGCTGTAACCCCACATGGACAGCTCGTGGTCTTTCAGAACGGGAAGCTCCGCGGCGATCAACTCCCGAAGCAGGGGAGCCAGCATCGCCGCGAGGTCGGGTCGGCTCGACCTGGACGGCATGGACCGCATACTAGACATTGACCAATTATCTACAGAAGCTTATCGTAAGCACATGTATACTAATGTTGATCTCCGCCCGCTCCACCGGCGTGCGGTGGCGGCCTCCGTCGATGTCGTCGCATCCGTGACCGTCGACGACCTCGATCGCCCGACCCCGTGCTCGGGTTGGACGCTCGCCGACCTGCTGGTTCATATGATCGTGCAGCACAACGGATTTGCCGCTTCCGCCCGTGGTTTCGGAGCCGACCTCCAGGTGTGGCAACCAGCGAGGGTCGCCGGTGCAGTGGCCATCGACCCGCCCGGTGCGTACGCGGCGGCGGCCGCCGATCTGGTCGAGGCATTCAGTGCCGACGGCGTGCTGGAAACGGCGTTCGTGCTGCCGGAATTCGGCCCCGACGCTGTGGTTCCCGGCGCGACGGCCGTCGGGTTTCATTTTGTCGACTACGTCGTGCATGGGTGGGACGTCGCCCGCAGTATCGGCGTCCCCTTCGCGTTGCCCAGCGATGTGGTGAGCGCCGTGCTGCCGATCGCGCTCGGAGTTCCGGACGGCGATTTCCGGGTAGCCGACAACTCACCGTTTGCCCAAGCGCTGCCGTCCGCAGAGGGGATGAGCGACCTCGATCGCATCCTTCGCCACCTGGGTCGCTCACCGGCTTGGACCGCCGAGGCGATCAGCGAGGGTCGATGAACTCGCGCAGCCGTCGTGCGGGGTAGACGGTCGCGCCGAGGGCATTGACCCGCTCGGACAGCGCGCGGTCTGAGGTGGCCACGCGGATGTCGCGCGCGTCATCGGCGGCGGAGATCATCGCGACGATCTCGTCATCGGCGGAGTTCGCCGCCGCCCTCGGTGCATGTGCGATCGTGATGACCGACGATTCGACGGGTGGGGACAGCGGGCGCTCGAACACCACGGTCACGTCTTCGCCGTCGGCGGATGCCCACCGCTCGAGGTGCTCGATCAACGTGAGCATCGCGTGTCGGCGATCCTGCCACCAACCGTCGGGCCGCGACCCGATCACATTCATGCCATCGACGATCCAGCGCATACCGGACGTATGCGGGATAGG
>CAZOIX010000296.1:325-5643 GCA_964579685.1 uncultured Mycobacterium sp. | reverse complement strand
ACCCCGCGCACGCGGAACTCGGCCAGCGCGCGCCGGGAACGGGCGACCGCCGCCGCGTAATCGCGCCCGCGACACGTCAGCTTGACCAGAAGGGAGTCGAAGTGCGCGCCGATCTCGGCGCCCAGATGCGTTGCGCCGTCGAGCCGGATACCCGCACCGCCGGGTGACCGGTAGCTGGTGATGCGTCCGGTGTCGGGGCGGAACCCGTTCGCGGGGTCCTCGGTGGTGATGCGGCACTGCATGGCGGCACCCCGGATCTGCAGGGTGTCCTGGCTCAGCCCGAGGTCGGTGAGCGTCTCCCCGTCGGCGATGCGCAGCTGGCTGGCGACGAGGTCGACGTCGGTGATCTCTTCGGTGACCGTGTGCTCGACCTGGATGCGCGGGTTCATCTCGATGAACACGTAGTGTCCGCGCTCGTCGAGGAGGAACTCCACGGTGCCCGCATAGCTGTAGTCGATCTGGCGGGCGAACCTGACCGCATCGGTGCACATCGCCTCCCGCAGTTCGGCGGAAAGGTTTGGCGCAGGGGCGAGTTCGATGACCTTCTGGTGGCGCCGCTGCATGCTGCAGTCCCGCTCGAAAAGGTGCATGACGGCGCCGTGTTTGTCGGCAAGGATCTGTACCTCGATGTGGCGCGGGTTCAGCACCGCCTGTTCGAGATACACCATGGGATCGCCGAACGCCGACTCCGCCTCGCGGCTGGCCGCCTCGATCGCCTCGGGCAGCGCGGCCGGATCGCTGACCCGTCGCATACCGCGCCCACCGCCGCCGGACACCGCCTTGACGAACAACGGGAATTCCAGCCCCAATTCCGTGGACGCCGACGCCGCCACCAACTCGTCGACCGAAGACGACGGCGCGCAGGATTTCAGCACCGGCAGGCCCGCTTCGCGTGCCGCCGCGATCGCGCGGGCCTTGTTTCCCGTCAGCTCGAGAATCTCCGCGCTTGGACCGATGAATGTGATGCCCGCATCAGCGCACGCCGCGGCCAATTGCGGATTCTCGGACAGGAACCCGTATCCCGGGTAGACGGCGTCCGCGCCGGCCTGTTGCGCGACGCGGATGATCTCGTCGACGGAGAGGTAGGCCCGTACGGGGTGACCCACTTCGCCGATCTGATAGGACTCGTCGGCCTTCAGCCGATGCTGGGAATTGCGGTCCTCGTGCGCATAGACCGCGATGGTGGTGATGCCCATCTCGTACGCAGCGCGGAAGGCACGGATCGCGATCTCGCCGCGATTGGCCACCAAAACCTTGGATATCACGCGCTACCAGCCCCCCTCGTCTTCTACAGAAGCGTGGACCAGTAGTCCCAGAACCGCACCAGGATCAGCAGGATCACCGCGGTGAACCACAGCGCCACCAACGACCAGCGCCAGGTATGGAGCAGGCGCACCACACCGGTGGACGTCGCCCAACCGGTGGCGATCGATGTCACGACGACAAGCAGCGGAATCGTCACCGACCACACCACCATGCAATACGGGCACAGCGCGCCGATGCTGTAGAGGCTCTGCCATATCAGCCAGTGCACGAATGCGGCGCCGAACAGGGTGCCGACCCCCAGTCCCGCCCAGTACCAGCGCGGCAGCTCGACTTTGGCGGTCGCGAGGACCCCGGTCACCAGCACGACGGTGAAGGACACGATGCCGATGAGAGGGTTGGGGAAGCCGAATGCCGACGCCTGCGGCGTGATCATCACCGAACCGCACGACAGCACCGGATTGATGCTGCACGTCGGCACGTAGTCGGGGTTGATCAGAATCTCGATCTTCTCGACGGTGAGCGTCACCGACGCGGCGAGCCCGAGCACCCCTGCGATCAGCACCCAGATCGCGCTGGCCCGCCCCACTGCAGCACCCGTCGAATCCGCCGAGGAGGGTTCGCTCGGCTCGACAGCGCTGGGGGTGGCCACGCTCACGGCGCAGCTGCGGGAGTTGTCACGGGAGTCGGGTCGGCGGCAGGGGGCGGTGCGCCTGCGTCGAGGGCGGGCACGTTGCCGACGATCTCCTCGACCTTGGCGATCAATGCGTCGGGGGTGGTGGGGTTGTAGTCCTCACCGTTGATGCGAATCGTCGGAGTCGCTTTCACATTGGTGGCTTGGGCCAGGCCCGACACCATGTCGTCGTTCGTCCCCTTGTTGATGCATTCGGCGACTTGGCCGCCTGCGCCGGCCTGGCGCGCGACTTCGGCCAACCGGGCGTTGTCGGGGAAGGGGCCGACGCCCTCCTGGGGCTGCTGCGCGTACAGCGCGGCATGGAACCGGCGGAACGCGTCGATCGAATCCCCGGCGACGCAGTACGCGGCGTTGGCCGCCCGCGTCGAGTAACCGTCGCCCTGGCGGTCCAGGATCGCGACCATGTAGTAGTCGGCGGCGACCGCGCCAGAATCGATCAGCTTGCTCACCGTGGGGCCGAACTGCTTCTCGAAGTTGCCGCAGGCCGGGCAGAGGAAATCCTCGTAGAGCGACAGCACCGCCTTGGGCTCGTCGGTGCCGTCCTTCTTGATCAGATCCGCGGATGCGACCCGGATCGAATCCACCTCGCCGGCGGTGGGCTTTTCGTCGGCCGATAGCACGATGTAGAGCACCAGTCCCACCGCGAAGACCACCACAATCGCGGTCAGGCCGATCTGAACCGCCAGATTGCGCTTGCGGTCGGATGCCCTCAGGTCGTATTTGGGTTTCGGAGCCACGCGATAAGACTACCGGCGGCGTTTCCCGCGTTATTCACGTGCGGGCCAGATGGGCCCGCAGCGCCGAGATCGCTTCCGCTGTGGCGGTCGCGCTGTCGCCTCCGAGCGCGAACAGGTTCGCGAAGCCATGCACCAGGGAACCGAACTCCCGGTGGTCGACGGGCACTCCCGCAGCACGCAAGGCGTCGGCATATTGTCTGCCCTCGTCGCGAAGGGGGTCGAAGCCCGCGGTCAGCACCAGCGCGGGCGGCAGTCCGGAGAGATCGTCGGCCAGCAGCGGGGACACCAGAGGGTCGGAGGCGTCGACGTCTGCCCCATCGAGATAGTGGTCGCGGAACCAGTCGAGATCCCGCTTGGTGAGGAAAAACCCCTGCGCGAACAGGGTCTGCGACCGCGTCTGGTCGCGATAGTTCACCACGGGATAGAAGAGCAGCTGCACCGCGGGCAGTCGGACGCCTTCGCTACGGGCACGCATCGACACCAGCGCCGCGAGGTTGCCGCCGGCGCTGTCCCCGCCGACGGCGACGCGGTGTGGGTCGGCGCCCAGATCGGCAGCGTTGTCGAGTGCCCACTGGAATGCGGCCAGCGCGTCGTCGGAGCCGGCCGGGGCCTTGTGCTCGGGGGCGAGCCGGTAGTCGACCGACAACACATGCATCCGCCCGTCACCGCAGATCTTTCTGCACAGGTCGTCATGGGTTTCGATGCTTCCGATGACCTGCCCGCCGCCGTGATAGAAGACCAGCAGCGGAGCGCCGTCGCCCCGATACGGCCGGTAGTGCCTGGCACGGATCGCACCGACGGAACTCGGGATGGCGAGATTGGTCACCGCACCGACCGGGATGTCCTGTTTGAAGCTGGCGGACAGGATTTCGAGATTGTCCCGGCAGATGGCCACATCGTCGTCGGTCGCCAGCCCCGTGATGCCGACCGCGCGCTGACCCGCCAACATGAGCTGCATGGTCGTATCGAGCGTGTTGCCGTCAATGGTGATTGATCGACCGCCGAGCATGGCGCGCTTGACCGGGTTAGGGATTCGCGGCAGTGCGCGCAGCGTGACGCCTGCGGCCGTGTTCAGCATCGCCTCCTTGCGACTCGGGACCCGCACTTGTTGAACTGGCACACTCTTCACCATGGCTTCTCCCTCGATCACGCTCAATGACGGTAATGCGATCCCCCAGGTTGGATTCGGTGTTTTCCAGACACCGCCCGAGGAGACCGAACGTGCGGTGACCATCGCCTTCGAGGCCGGATACCGGCACGTCGACACCGCCGCCGTCTACCGTAACGAACGCGGGGTGGGCAGGGCCTTCGCCGAATCCGGACTGCCGCGCGAGGACGTGTTCATCACGACCAAGCTGTGGAATTCCGAGCAGGGCTACGACACCACGCTGAAGGCCTTCGACGCCAGCGTGGACCGTCTGGGCCTCGACTATGTCGACCTGTACCTGGTCCACTGGCCGATGCCGGCGCGCAATACGTTCGTCGACACCTTCAAGGCGTTCTCCCACCTGCGCGATCAAGGGCGCGTCCGCTCGATCGGGGTCAGCAATTTCGAGCCTGAGCACCTGCGAATTCTGGTGGACGCCACCGGAATCGTGCCTGCCGTCAACCAGGTCGAGCTGCATCCGCTGCTACAGCAGGAAGACCTGCGTCAGGTACATCATCAGCTCGGCGTCGCCACCGAGGCGTGGGCCCCGCTGGGTCAGGGCGCGCTGCTGGACAACCCCAAGGTGGCAGAAGTCGCGCGACGGCACGGTAAAACGCCGGCACAGGTGCTGATTAGGTGGCATATCCAACTCGGCAATATAGTCATCCCGAAATCGGTGACCCCCGAGCGAATTGTGAGTAACTTCGACGTGTTCGATCTTGAACTGAGCGAGCAGGACATGACATCCATTTCCTCGCTGGGCGACGGAACACGGTTGGGCCCCGATCCACGAACCTTCGATTTCACAGGTTAGGTGACATGACCCAATCGCCCGGCCAGGCGGCTGCGATCACGCTCAATGACGGCAACACACTTCCGGTGATCGGCCTGGGCGTCGCCGAACTGTCGGAGTCCGAGACCGAACAGTCGGTGGCAGCGGCGTTGGAGGCCGGATACCGGTTGATCGACACCGCATCGGCCTACGGAAACGAGGCGGCTGTCGGGCGCGCGATCGCGTCGTCGGGGATTCCGCGTGACGAGCTGTTCGTCACCACCAAGCTGGCCACCAATGATCAAGGTTTCCAGAAGTCGCAGGACGCCCTGAAAGCCAGCATCGAACGGCTCGGCCTCGACTACGTCGACCTCTACCTGATCCACTGGCCGGCCGGCAGCCCCGATCGCTACGTCGATGCGTGGGGCGGTCTGATGAAGCGCAAGGAGATGGGCGACACCAAGTCGATCGGTGTGGCGAACTTCAACGCCGAGGACCTGTCCAACATCATCGATCTGTCGTTCTTCACGCCGGCGATCAACCAGATCGAGTTGCACCCACTGCTGAACCAGACCGAGTTGCGCGCAACCAACGCCGAACTCGGCATCGTCACCGAGGCCTACGGCCCCTTGGGAGTCGGAAACCTTCTGGACAATGCGGCCATCGGATCCGTGGCGCAGGCGCACGGCAAGACGCCGGCGCAGG
>CAZOIX010000296.1:0-315 GCA_964579685.1 uncultured Mycobacterium sp. | reverse complement strand
AGCATTCAGCTCGGCAACATCGTCATTCCGCGGTCCTCGTCACCGGAGCGGATCAAGTCGAATATCGACGTCTTCGACTTCGAGCTGACCGACGACGACATGGCCACCCTCAACGGGCTCAACGACGGCACCCGTTTCCGGCCGGACCCCGAAACCTACACAGGTACCTAGCCCCGTCTTCCGCGGGCGGCCTGCGCAACGAAACCGCGCGCAACGTCAGCGCGACAGCCGCCTACAAGTGACCTAAGTCCTCTTGACGCTAATACCCCCAGGGGTATTGTGGTGGATCGCCACATACCCCAGGAGGTCTCGAAA
>CAZOIX010000295.1:0-5645 GCA_964579685.1 uncultured Mycobacterium sp. | reverse complement strand
TGCTGGAGGCTTGCCTGGTGCAGAGCCTGTCGGGCAAGGCGGTGCTGCGGCTGGCGGGCCGGGACCTGGCGCACCTACTGGATACCGCGGCGGTGTTCGTCGGCTGGCTCTGGCCGCTTTGGGACAGCAGGCACCGGACATTCGCCGATCTGGTCCTGCGCACCGAGGTGCACGTCGCCGACCGCCCGCAGCGCGATATGCGCCGCCCGGCGGGCGTGGCGCTGACCGTGGCGACCGTGGTGTGCGCACTGGCCGTCGGGTGCAGCTATCTGCTCGTGTACCGACCGGAACGAGCGGTTGATGTCGCCCGTCAGCAGATCGCCGAACAGGGTCCGCGGATCGTCGAACAGATGCTCAGCTATTCGCAGCAATCACTGCAACAAGACTTCTCGCATGCCCAGTCGCTGACCACCGACAGCTATCGCGATCAACTGATCGCCCAACAGCAGGCCGTGCAGCAGTCCGGCGCGACCTCCAACGAGTATTGGGCCGTGAGCAGCGCGGTGCTGTCCGCCACGGCGGACAAGGCGGCGATGCTGATCGCGTTGCAGGGGCAACGCGGCACCGACCCGAAGGATCTGAAATTCATCACCGCGACCCTGCGGGTGGAGTTCGAGAAGTCGGGCGGGGCGTGGAAGGTCGCCAACCTCACCGTGCTGAAAAGGCCGCTGATGAATTTGGGTGGGCAGTGAGCCCGCGTCGCAGGATCGGGGCTGATGAGCCCGACTTCTTCGAGGTGAAACCGCAACCACCGCGCCGATGGGGCCTGCCGGTCCTGGCGGCACTTGCGTCGGTGTTGATCGCGGCGGCCCTGACCGCGGGCACCTTGATACTGGTCAGCCACCGAACCGACGTCCGCACCAGGGCCGAAGACGCTGCGGTACTGGATTACGTGCAGGCCTTCATGACGCAGTACACGACGCTGGATCCCTTCAACGCCAACGCCTATGCCGACCGGATCCTCGCGGAGGGCACCGGTGAGTTCGCCAGCATGTTCGCCGAGAAGCAGAACGAGATCCTGATCCAGGTCGCCCAGGCCGAGCCGACCACCGGCACGGTCGTCGCCGCCGGTATCCAGCGGTGGAACGACAACGGCAGTGCCGACGTCCTGGTGGCTACCAAGATCTCCTCCAAATCGCCTGACGGTAAGTCGACCATCGAAAGCGGAAATCGCTGGGTCGCAACGGCAGTCAAGGAAGGACAGCAGTGGAAGATCAGCCAGCTGATCCAGGTGATCTGACCACCGGCGCTGAATTGCCGGCCGCCAGGCCACGCGGTCGCAGGTTCGCGCTGCGGCGGCGCGGGAAAACACCTGAGCCTGAAGCGGTTTCCGAGCCCCAGCCGTCGGAGGAAGCCGAGCCCGCACCACGCACTCCCGTCGGCAAGTCGCGACGCACCCCCAAGGCTGCGGCACCGATGACGGAGGAAGCGCCCGCGCCGGCCGGGATCGATGCTCCCGAACCCGCGGACGACCGGATACTGGTTCCGCATCGGCCCGCGGGGAAACGGCTGATCGTCGCCGCCACGGCGGCTGCCGTGCTCTTCGTGGCCGCGGCCGCGTTCGCCGGTGCAATGCTTCAGCCGTATCTGGCCGACCGCGCGGCGGTGGCCACGAAACTCGACGTCGCCCGCACGGCGGCCAGTGCGATCTCCACGCTGTGGACCTACACGCCCGAGAACATGGAAGCGCTCCCGGATCGCGCGGAAGGCTTTCTCGGCGGCGACTTCGCCGAGGAATATCGCAAGTACATCGACGCGATCGTCGAGCCCAACAAGCAGGCTCAGGTCACCAACACCACGCAGGTGATGGGTGCGGCCGTGGAGTCGCTGTCCGCCGACGAAGCCACCGCCATCGTGTACACGAACTCGGTGGCCACCAGCCCGGTCACCAAGAACATCCCGTCGTTGCGCTATCTGTCGTATCGCTTGACGATGCAGCGCCATGACGCGAGGTGGCTGATCACCAAGATGTCGACCGTGACGTCATTCGATCTCACCCCGCAGCTCTAGGGCGGAATACCGCGGACGTGGTCGTCGAATCGCCGGTTTCCTCCCGTTTGACGCACGTCGCACTGCTGTTGTTGACGTTCGCGACCGGCCTCGTCGACGCGGTCAGTGTGCTGGAGCTCGGCCATGTGTTCGTCGCGAACATGACGGGCAACGCCATCTTTCTCGGCTTCTGGCTGGCTCCGCACACCGTGGTGGACGTGACCGCGGCGCTGGTCTCGGTGGTCTGCTTCGTGATCGGTGCGGTGCTCGGTGGCCGGCTGGCCCGACACCTCGATCGCGAGGTTCGTCATTGGCTCGCCGTCGCCCTGTCGCTCGAGGTCGTGATCCTCGTCGTGCTGGCGATCCTCGCAGGCACCGGTGTGCTCGATTACCGCGATGAGACGAAACTGTTCCTGATCGGGGGGCTGGCCGTCACGTTCGGCATCCAGAACTCCACGGCGCGCCAGTTCGGTATCCAGGAACTGTCCACCACCGTCCTGACGACGACCATCTCCGGGATCGGCTTCGACAGCCGGTTGGCAGGAGGCACCGGTGACCGCGAGAAGCTGCGATTCAGCGTCCTTTTCGCGATTCTGGCGGGGGCGGGCCTCGGCGCGACCTTGACGCGGTTCGCGGTCGCGCCGGTGATCGGACTGGCCGCTGCCGTGGTCGCATGCAGTGCGGGCATCTTCTGGTTCGGCGCTCGAAGTACCGAATAGCCCGACCATTTGCTTGCGTCGGCAAGCAGTGCTTGAAATGCGAGTTTGGAAGGAAGACCCTTAGGCAACACGTGTTTGCGGAGGTGGTCCACGTGATTCGACCTGCAGGTTTGGCCGCGGCCCTCGTGTGCGCCGGAATGCTGTCTGCGCCGCCGGCGTCGGCGACCCAGGAGGAGTACCTGAACGCGCTCGCCGACAAGTACCAGTTCTTGTCGGACCAGCAGCTCATCACCGAGGGGACCAGGGTGTGCGCCTCCGAAGCGGCAGGCACACTTGCACCCGACAGGACCGCGATGGTGCAATCCGATCTGCAGGTGAACGTCAACGTGGCGATGGAGATCGTCAGCGCCGCCGAGTGGAACCTTTGTTGACGGGCAGTGACTAGTCTCGCCGTATGCCATCTGTTCTTGTCACCGGCGCGTCACGGGGTATCGGCAAGGGGATCGTCGAGCATCTGGCCTCGCGTGGTTGGGACGTGATCGCGGGGGTCCGAAGCCAACAGGACGCCGACGCGGTGACCAAGCTCGATCCGCAACGTGTGTCGTCGGTGATTCTCGACGTCACCTCCGCTGACGACATATCCGCTTTGGACGCGTCGCTGCCGGAGCAGCTGGATGCCATCGTCAACAACGCCGGCATCGCCGTTGGTGGCGCGATGGAGACACTGAGCACCGACGAGTGGCGAAAACAGCTGGAGATCAACGTCATCGGTGCGTTGGCCGTCACTCGGGCCGTGCTGCCACGGCTGCGCCGATCGCGCGGCCGTGTCGTGTTCATCTCCAGCGTCAACGGCAGACTGTCCATGCCCTTGGTCGGTGCCTACGCAGCAAGCAAATTTGCGCTCGAAGCCGCGGCGGACGCGCTGCGAATGGAGCTGGCGCCCTGGCGTATCCGCGTCGCCATCGTCGAGCCCGCACAGACCGACACGGACATGTGGCGCACGGCGGACACCATGGCCGAGGAGTTGGAGGCGAGCCTGTCCGCGGAGTACAAGGGGCTGTACGCCAAGCACATCGCGGGATTCAAGAAGATGATCCCGGTGTCGCAGCGGATCGCCGTTCCCACCGAGAAGGTGTCCGCCGTCGTCGAGGAGGCGCTGACCGCCCGTCGTCCCCGTGCCCGCTACATCGTCGGCTTCGGGCCCAAAGCGCAGGTGGCGTTGATGACCGTGCTGCCCACCAAACTGCGCGACATCGCGCTACGGAAGGTGTCCGGCCAGCCCTAGAATGGCGCCCTTCGTCAAACGCAACCCAGGTGCCCCGCCCGGCTTCTTTGTCTGTGAAGCCGCAGGGCTGCAATGGCTTTCGGCTGCCGCCGACGGAGTGCCATGCGCCGAGGTCGTCGATTACGACGAGCAGAGCCTCACGTTGGGGCGGCTCGTCGAAACCCGGCCCGACCGCGCCGCCGCCTATGAGTTCGGCCGCCGCCTGGCGCATACCCACGACGCGGGAGCGGATGCCTTCGGTGCCTCACCCACCGGGTGGACCGGGCCGGGCTACTTCGGACCGTTGCACCATCCACTGCCCATGTCGACGACCGAACATGACACCTGGGGAACGTTCTACGCCCGTGAGCGGTTGGCGCCCATGATGGCGCGCGCCGGGGATCGCCTCGACGCCGACACGCGCGAGGTGCTGGCCGCGGTGATCGATCGTTGCGAGGCCGGCGATTTCGACGACGGTGACGGCCCCGCCCGGCTACACGGCGATCTGTGGAACGGCAATGTGATGTGGACCCCGGACGGGGTCGTACTCATCGATCCCGCAGCGCATGGCGGCCATCGCGAGACCGACCTCGCGATGCTGGCGTTGTTCGGCTGTCCGCATGCCGACGCCGTCGTCGACGGCTACCGATCCGGCCACCGGCTGGTGCAAGGTTGGCGGGATCGGGTCGGCCTTCATCAGCTGTATCCACTACTCGCGCATGTCGTACTGTTCGGCGGCAGCTATGCGGGCCAGACCGGGGCGGCGGCACGAAGCGCCCTGCACGCACGTCGCTAGTTGAACGCCAGCCAGCTCGGCAGCGCCCGCTCACGCGAGTCGCACAACACCTGTCGGGTGTCGCAATTACCGTCGGGCACACCGGCACCTGCCCACATGCCGCCGGTGTCGCGGCGCAGCACGATCGACGACGAGCCGCCCCCGTCGAGCAGTACGGCGGTATCGCTGCCGAGACCGCGGAACAGATCCTGGATCTGATCGGGGGTGTAACTGCCGCCCTGGAAGACGTACATCTCGTCCTTGCTCCTCGCATACGCGAGGGCGGTGCGGGCGGCGCTGGGGCCGCCGTCGTTGAGCTGACCGGTGTCGCCAGGGCTCAACAATCCGATGCCCGCGACCGCGACGAAGCGGACGCCCTTGTCGATCAGGTCTGCGATGACCGGCGACGCGGCGTCGTAGTCCTGCGGGCTCTTCGGCGGCACCACATACGGCGCTCCGGCGACGGGAAGGATCATGGTGGACAACGCACTCCAGTGTTCGTTGCCGCCCGAGAGACCTTGCTTGCCCGCGTACGCCAGCGTGCCCGTCACCGCGGCATTGGCGCGGCCCTGACCGCGCGTGTTGTCGACGTAGGTGCCGAGCGGCGAACTGCAGCCGGTCGACTTCCACGAACCGCCCTTCTGCCCGCGGATATCGAAGAAGTTCGCGTTGATCGCGATGGTCGGCTGGCCCAATGCCTGCCACGCCTGCAGCGGTGAGAAGATCTCGGACGCCTGCAGCAGTCCCTCACCGGTACGTGCGCGCGGATCGCGTTCGCAGCGGCTCTGATAGCCACGGTGTGAGTCGACAAGCAGCCGCGGCGCGAGCCGCTGCGACGCCGATTTGATGATCATCAGGTGTCCGCCGTTGCTCATCTCATACCAGTTGCCCGCGGCGTTGAGCATGGGCGCCGCGTGTCCGCCGCCGAAGTTGTAGACGAGGTATGACCCGCGAGTGT
>CAZOIX010000294.1:0-5649 GCA_964579685.1 uncultured Mycobacterium sp. | reverse complement strand
CTCGGCAGCGGCGCGAAGGGATTTTCGTTGAGCGACAGGGCCATTGAGTTCACCGCACAGGGTAGAGCACCGACAGCGGCATCGGTCACCTCGCGGCTCAGGGTGGCCATCAGCCTCGACCACCCCACCGCACGGCGGCGGCTCCCGCGAAGTCCCCGGCATGGGCGAACGCCGACATCATCACGACGTCGCCCTTTTTCAGCTGACCCTCGGTAATGGCACGGTCCAGGTTGACCGGGATTCCGGCGGCGAACATGTTGCCGCAGTCCTCGAACGTGTCGCGGTGCCGTTCCTTGGGCAGTTCCAACGCTTCGCGCCAGTTCCGCAGGAACGCCCGATTCGGCTGGTTGGTGACAAGGAGATCGAGATCCTTGGGCTTCACGCCGATTCGGTCACAGACGGCGTAGGACACTTCGGGCACCTGGCGATTGCCACGAGCGAGCACCTTGGTGATCTTGGCCTCGGTGAAACCGATGCAGCCCTCCCCCGGACCGGGCTGCCACCATTTGCGAAACGGATCGACCGCGAGCGTCATATCGCCCGCGAACTCCCCGTAGGTGCGGCATTCGATGTCGAGGATCGGCGACTGGTCCGACTGGGTCACCAGCCCGATGGCGGCGCCGTCGCCGGGCACCGACGCCTGCGCCTTGCGCCGGATCGTCGGCTGGTCGAAGATCTGTCCGGCCGCATTCGCCGCAATGGCGATCAGTGCGGTGCGCCCCTCGCCCGACTCGATCAGGTTGCGCGCCACCTTAAGTCCCAGAACGAATGCCGCGCACCCACCGTTGTGCAGATCCAGCACCCAATTCGGCTTCATCCCAAGGCGATGCGCCATTCCGCCGCCTCCGCCGTAGAACGGCATGTCGGGCATCTGGGTGTGGGTGATCAGGATGTCGGCACCCGCGATGGTGTCCTGGCCGTGGCGTTCGATCAGACCGGCCGCGGCGCGCTCCACCATGTCGATGGCGGTCTCGTCCTCGGCCACATGATGGCGGAACTTCGGCGCCCGGAACATCAGGTTGTCCCGCAGGTCGTCGGACTCTGCATATTGCGCGTAGTACTCCGCACTGACCGGCTCACCGGGCAGATATGTCGATACATCGATCAAGCTGACGCTCATCGGGTCCTCACTTCATCCAGTCCGGGGTGATGGAAAGTCCGTTGTGGTGCCGATATTCGGCGATCGCCTTCAGGTTCTTCAGTTCCAGCAGATGCCCGGGACCGAACATGTCCCAGAAGTCACCGACCCAGACCGGCCGCTGCGGCGGCGCGGTTTCCGGGTAGGGGTTCTCGTCGTAGAACGGGTGATGGCAGTTGGTCCACAGCACCACCGAGCCTGGCTTGTCGAGCACCACCTGCGCGTCGACGATGCGCATCAGATAGATCATCCACAGGTGCTTCCCCTGGTCCCAGGCGCAGTGGTAGTCGACCGTGCCGGCATCCTTGTTCGCCACCGTGCGAGTGAATATCGGGCTGCCGGTCTCACCGCCCAGCTTGTCGTACGCGACCCATAGACCCGGCTCCTCGGTGGGTTCGAACCCACGCAGACTGTACGTCCACTCCTCGAGGCAGCGGGTGTCCGCCATGTAGTCGAACAGCTCGTCGGGCGGACAGTCAACGTAATCGTTTACGGTGCAATATGTTCCGAATATCTCGTCGTGGGGGTATACCGAACGCATCATCTCCATGATGATCGGTGTCGCCTTCTCTCTCGGCGATGTCTCGACGCGGATCACCCCGTCGATCGGGGCGGTGTCGCCCCGATGGTTGGTGATGTCCTCAAGCGCGGGCAGTGGCATTGACGTGCTCCTTCTGTGGGGCGAGCGGTTGACTGGCCGGTTCGGCGGCATTGCCGAGAAAGGCTGCAAACGGCGGTATCTCGTCGGCCGAACATTCGACGCTGACCACCGATGGGCCGTCGAGGGTGAGCGCGTCGGCAAGTGCGCTCGGTAGTGCCTCGATGTCGTGGACGTCGGTCGATCGCAGGCCGGGGAACATCGCGGCCAGGCCGGCCCCCAGCCGGCTCGGCCCGAATCGGTTGTAGCTGTAGTGGTCACCGTAGAACAGCTGCTCCCGCGTCACGCACATCGCATGCGCGTGGTTGTCGAACAACAGAAAAGTGATCGGCAAGCGGTATTGCAGTGCGGTATGGATCTCCATGCCGTGCATGAAGAATGAGCCGTCTCCCGCGATCACGACCGTGCGGCTCCCGGTCTCCGCGGCCCGGCCGAACGCCATGCCGATACCAGCGCCGAAGCTGTACCCCATACCGCCCATACCCAGCGCGACGGTGAATCGTCCGCCACGGCGGACGGGAAGGTGGTGTATCGCAGAGGCACCGATGTTGCCCGCGTCGACGACGACGTCGACGTTTTCGGGCAGCATCCGGTCGAGCATCGTCATCGCATCGCGATAGCGGATCCCCGGCCCGTCATGTGCAGGCGGGCGCAGTTCGGAACGACGCACCGCATCGGGCACCCGGAGACGGGCCGGGCGCCCCCTGCCCGAAAGGGCCGCGGTGAGCAGTGACAACGATCCGCGCAAGTCGTCGGTGTGCACGTGGGTGCATGGCAGGTACGGAGTCTTGGCCCCGATCGAGTAGACCTGTGCCGATCGCAGCGCGTCGTCCAGCCCCGCGCGCGCCGTCACCGACATCCGGGTGCCGACAATCAGGCACAGCGCACTCTCGGCGATGGCAGCGGCGACGTCGGGATGTCCCATGATGCCGGTCACGCCGAGTGCAGACGAGGATCCCATTCCGGGAGTGCCCGCGGCGTCTTTGGCGTCGGGAACGCATGCCACCCGCGCCCGCAACAGCGCCCGCAGCGCCTCGAGCTCCGCGCGGGCATCGTCACGGATCACCTGTTCACCCGCGATGATCGTCACGGGACCGCTGGCGCGCCGAAGTGCGCGCACGATCGGGTGCGGATTGCCGGTGTAGGTGTCACGCCGAGGAACCCACGCGTCGACACCGTTCACCGATACGAGGGTTGCTTGCTGAATATCCTTCGGCAGCAACAGCACTGCTGGTCCGCCGCGACGCGCCGCCGCAATGGCCTCCGGCAGTGCCGTCACGATGTCCTCGGCTGTCGTCACGCGCCTGCAGTAGACCGATACCGTCGAGAACAACGCCTCTGCGTCGAGCGCACCGTTGCGTCCGCTGGTGTCCTGAAAGGCGCCGCGTCCGTCAAGGGTCGTCGGCGCCTGCCCGATCAGCGCGAGGACCGGAACCCGGCTCGCGAAGGCCTCGCCCAGACCGGGCACCGTGTTGAGGCATCCGCCGCCCGACGTCGCGGCCACCACGCCCAGGCCCGCGCCACTGCGGCTGTACCCGTCGGCCATTGTCGCGGCGGAGAACTCGTGCTTCGCCAGTACCGCGGTGATGTCCTCGCGGTAGAACGCCGCATCGTAGACGTCCTCGATGTTGGCGCCGTCGACGCCGAAGATGTACTCGACGCCCATTGCCGCGAGAGTGTCGACGATGTGGTCGACCACTCGATGCCTGCTCATATACAGGACACGTTTGGCTAGAAGATTCGGTTCACCCAGTGGCCCGAATCACAGGTTTTTTTCGAGAAGGACCTGACCCGTTTCAGGTGAAACCAGTTGCACAGCAGCGATTTCGTCGATAGGTAGCGGGGTGTTGCCGCTCGGCAACGCCGTCGCACCGGACAACCCGAGCCACGTGGCGACCTGACTCTGACTGCCGTCGCGGCCGACGACCACCATGCCCAGATTCTGCGGCGGTGCGTCGCGTCGGCCCCAGTCCCCGTACGTGCACGCCATGTCGATCCGGGTGCCCCAGCCGTAGCCGGTCAGGCTGATCGTCGCGTTGATCGGCGTCTGGGATACCTTCGTCATCTCCATCGCGCCGGCGACCTGGTCGGTGCCCGTCTGCGTCCCGAAGATCTGCGGGCGAATGGCTATCACCAATGCGATCGCCAGCACGACGGCCGCGGCGGCGAGGGCGCCCGTGGTCACCCAGCGGGTGAGCCTGCGCCGCGCTTCGACTCGGGTCAGCAGAGAGTCAAGCGTCTGCGGCGGTAGCTGCGGTTCGGGCTGCTCGCCCTCGATCGCCGCAACGTCCGTGCCGTCGAGTTTGGCGAGCAGAGGTGGGATTCCACTCAACTCGGCGACAGCGGCACGGCACTGCGGGCACGTCGATAGATGCGCCTCGTATTCGCGACGGTCGTCAGCGGACAAGGACCCGAGAACGTAGGCGGCGTCCCATGTCGTGTAGCGATCGTTGTCCAGCTCTCCACCGTCGGTGGGTAGCCCCATTCGTGTCATCGTGTCACCCCCATTTCCTGCAACGTGAGCCGCAAGGCCCGCATCCCGTAGTGCAGCCGCGATTTCACGGTGCCCTCGGCGATCTGCAGGTCGGCGGCGATCTGTGCGGTCGTGGCGCCCTGGTAGTACGCGCGGCTGATGACCGCCCGGTGATCATCGGACAACTGGGCCATGGCCTCGCTGAGCAACATGCGGTCCAGCGCCGTCTCCACCTCGTCAGGCCCCGCGTGGTCCGCAGCTTGTTCCATGTCGGGGGTGCCCGATTCGCTACGAAACCGCGCGCTGCGTCTCTCGTCGATGACGAGATTACGCGCCACGGTGAACAGCCACGCACGCGCCGATCTCTCGCGGTCGTCGGTCACCTCGGGATGACGCCATGCACGCAATAGCGTTTCCTGCACGACATCCTCCGCCCGAGCGCTATCCCCGGTGAGCCGCACGGCATAGCGCCACAGGGCCGCGGCGTGCTCCTGATAGAGCACCCGCATGACCTGCCCTTCTGCGGTCTCCGGGTCGTCCAAATTTCAACCTCCGTTATTAATACGAGGTTGCGGGCCATCCGGTTCAGTATCGGCCGGTTGCGCCCGGCGCGCGACGACGATTTACAGGGACGTCAGAATTCGCGGTCCGTCGTTCGTGACGGCCACGGTGTGCTCCCAGTGCGCGGCACGGGATCCATCGGAGGTGACGACGGTCCATTGGTCGTCGAGGACGACCGTCTTGGTAGTGCCGAGGGTGAGCATCGGTTCGATGGCCAGTACCGACCCGGGCGCCAGGTGCGGCCCCCGGCCGGGCGCCCCCTCGTTCGGCAGGAACGGGTCCATGTGCATCTGCCTGCCGATACCGTGACCGCCGTAGCCGCCCACGATCCCGAATTTGCGGCCGTGGCGGTCCTCGGCCGCACGTGCGCCCACCTCGATGGCGTGCGACACGTCGGTGAGCCGGTTACCCGGCACCATCGCGGCGATACCTGCCTCCATGGCCTCGCGAGTGGCTGCGGACAACGCTTCGTCCACCGGTATGAGTGCGCCGATGCCGAACGTGACTGCCGAGTCACCGTGCCAACCGTCGAGGATCGCACCGCAGTCGATGGACACCAGGTCCCCTGATGCCAGGGTTTCGCTCGCGGAGGGAATGCCGTGCACCACGCGGTCATTGACCGACGAGCAGATGCTGGCGGGGAAGCCGTGGTAGCCGAGGAACGACGGGATACCGCCACCGTCGCGGATCACCGACTCGGCGATCTCGTCGAGCGCCAGCGTGGACACTCCCGGGGCGGCGGCGTCACGGACGGCCTGCAACGCGGAGGCAACCAGCGCGCCCGCGGCGGCCATCGCATCGAGCTCGGCGGGGGTGCGC
>CAZOIX010000293.1:0-5654 GCA_964579685.1 uncultured Mycobacterium sp. | reverse complement strand
GGCCGAACGTCCCTGCTCATAGAACCGGTAGCGAGAGTGGCGTCACTTCGTCTAGTTGTTTGAGCGAGCTCTGTTGTGGCTGCCGGCAACCCAATGAGGCGCGCGAGCTCGTACGAGATCTTTTCTGCCCAGTCTTCGCCGCGAACCAAGACGTCCGGTCTGTCGCCGCGGTCTTGTCGCTCCTTCGACAACGCAAGCTCGACCACCCTTCGCGGTTTAAACAGCCAGTGACCTTCAAAGGGCGCATCAACGGGAGCGCCGAACCAGCGCTTCTCTTCGTCGCCACCTGGTTCGCGTTCTCCACGGATCCACGAGGTCAGGTCCACGACCTCGAATTCCACGGTTCAAGCGTAGTGCTGAGGACCCGTGAACTGGTGGCACGCGACACCTTGTATGCGTATTCAGAGACCCGGATCGGGACAAGTGCCCTGGCGTAGAGCAAACTGTCGTCCGCTTTGCTTCGGTTGTCGGCTATCTCCCGGAGGTTTACCCTACCTCCGCCGAGGGCGGTATGTGGTCGTGATCTTCGCTGTTCAGACGGGTTTTTGGGAGGAAACTCGCACCGGCTCCCGTACTTCTTGCCCACGTCGTGCCCACTGTCTTTGGAGCGTAGGCGGCGTCCAAGTTAGACGCCACATCGTCGAGGTCGGAATCGAATAGGTCGGCGTAGACATCGAGAGTCACTTTCGCGCTGCGGTGTCCCAGCATGCGTTGTAACGCCAGTACGTTGGCTCCGGCCGATACCGCCAACGACGCACAGGTATGTCGCAAATCGTGCGGAGTAATCGTGGGCAACCCGGCTCGTCGCAACGCTGCGGCGAACCAGCCAGTGGAGGAGCGCGGACGAGGGAGGTAGCCGTCATCAGGGCCAGGGAAGATCAAGGCGTCGCGTGCCTTGCCCACACAGAGACGAGACAAGTCACCGAGGAGAAACTCAGGGACTGGCACTGACCTCGCCCGGCGCTCCTTCGTGGGTCCCACCTGATGGCGGCCTCCGATTTCCACGGCGTTGATCGAGACGAGAATCCGGCGTCGAAGGAAGTCGACGTCGCCGACCCGTAGTGCAATGGCCTCACCCCACCGCAGGCCACAGAACGCCAACAGCAGCACCAAAACTCGGTGCTCACCCGCCTCGACACCAAGTGCGTGCACTTCCGACGCCGTCAGGTAGCAGTGTCGGCGCGCGACCCGGCGTGGCAGGTTCTCAACGCCGCGGGCTGGATTGATGACCAGCCGGTGGGCCTTGACCGCATCGCTCAAGATTCCCGACAGCACCGCATGCGCACGACGAACCGTGGTCGTCCCATGACCGCGACGTGCCATCGCCGTGATCCATGCCTCGACCTCGATCGTGGTGATTCCGGCGATGTCCCGCATCGCCCAGATCGGCTGAACATGTGTCCGCCAGGAGGAATCCAGGGTGCGGTAGTGAGACTGTGCGGTAAGTTGCTTCTTCTTGTCCAGCCATGCCTGCGCAAGCTCGTCTACTGTGACACGCCCTGCAGCCGTAGACACGAAGGTGCCCAGGGCTTTTCGTGCTTCGATAGTTGCGGCGAACGCCCTGGCGTCTCGCTTCGTCGCAAACCCGCGCTTATCGGTCTGCCGTCGGTCCGGTGTTCGATAACGCACGCGCCACCGCCGTCCCGACTTGGTCTCATACGCTTCCACCGTCGCCATTGACTTGCCTCCAGACGCGCCGCCTTGCCAACAAAAATGCAACGCTGACGGCGACCGAACTATTCCAGCGTGGAGCTGTCAAGGATCCGACAAACAAGTTGCGCGGCAACGACTTACGGGCTAGTCGGATGTGTCGGACGTTGAGCATCCGGCCGACGGATGTACATTGTTCTCTAGCAAGGCCGAGCCGCTGAGTCCGGCGGCACCGCGTAGCTCAGTAGTCGGTTTTGAAATCACGTCGACCGATGAGCCGGCCGGCAGGGGGTAGGACTTAAGGTTCTGCGTTGAGGAATCGACCTCACGCTCGCGAGTTCCGGACTTGCCGCTGATGTACTTGTCGAGTGTTGTTTTTCATGGTTCCCGCCTGGCCGGTTCATCGCGACGCACCGGCGAGCGGATACTCGCACGAAAATTGTCGAACGCCGGGAAAGCGAACACGCGGTGGGCTGAAATGTAACTGAGCGGATCACGGTTATCCGATGTTGACGAGGTGAGATTGTCGCTGTATTCGCCCGCGGGTACCAACGGCAAATCAGCCGCCGGCGACGTCGCAGCAGTTGGCTAGGTAGGCGTCCACTGCTATGGTTCAGGGCATGGCTCTGCTCAGCAGAAACAGCTGGCCAGATGCTGGCATCGTCATGTTGCTACGAGACGAGATCGAGAACTCCGAGCGTGAGCATCTCGACGAGTCCGCGCACAGCCGTCCGGGCGCGGCGCTTCGACTCGAGCAGATGTTCGTGGCCGACCACTAGCTACGTCCCGAAACATCGCGGAGACAGACAAACTGATGAAATATCCGACCTGCACGCAGCAGGGCATGAGTGGTTATGAAGACAGGGCCCTGCTCGCAGGTGCGGTTGTGTCGTGTAACGGACACTACGCTTTCGGCCTGGCGGACCTCACTGATGCCGACCCCACCCGTTGTTCGTCGTCAATCCGCTGCCGTGGCTGACCGGGACCCGTTCGACATCGCCGGCAACGTCATCGTGGTAACCGGGGGCGCCAGTGGCATAGGTGATGAAGTGGTTGCAGATCTCGTGAACGCTGGCGCCAACGTAGTGGTGGCCGACCTCGCGCCACCGCCCGGCCGGCCGACGGTGATCTATCATCGTGCGGACGTCACCGACGAAGACGCGCTCGCACATCTCGTCAACGACACCGTGGAGCGCTTCGGCCAGATAGACGGCTTGGTCAATTGCGCTGCGATGTATAAGGCGCTCGGCGCCAAGAAGTCCTTGGAAGAATTGACCATCCAAGAATGGGACGACGTCCTACGCATCAATGTGCGGGGTACGTGGCAAGCGATGAAAGCCATTCTGCCGGCGGTGCCAGCGCGGGGCGGTCGCGTTGTGAACGTTTCCTCGTCGACCGCGCGGACGGGAACGCTCGGTTTTCCGCATTACATCGCCTCCAAGGCTGCAGTCGAGGGCCTCACCCGCGCTGCGGCCCGAGAGCTGGGCGCGCGTGGAATCACCGTCAACGCAGTCGCCCCAGGGCTCGTGGACGACGAGGCCACAAACGAACTCAACGATCCCAACTACGTCGCGCAGGCGGTCAACCGCCGGTCAATCAAGCGGACGCTTTTCCCGGCGGATGTCGCGTCCGTGGTGCGATTTCTATGCAGCGGCGGCAGCGCGTTCATCACCGGTCAAGTCCTGATCGTCGATGGCGGGGGAGTATTTGTCTGAGTCTCGACCTACCGTGAGGTCTGACAAAGAAAGTCGCCGTCCATAATCCCCTCCGCGGTGCAAGTAGTGCGCTCGCCCACACCGCTGACGGCAGAGTCCGGTCCCGGTGTCTTTGACGGGCCGTGCAACATCGGCGCGGGCCTTCGACCAATGCCCACGACGTCGAGCGAGGCGGCTGGTTGGTCCTGGATACCTAATGGTATTACTATTATGCCCATTCGATCGGGCGTGAACGGCCGATAGTGGGAGAGAAAGAGAAGTAGCTGAGGTAAAGGTGCTACGCGCAGAGGTTAACGAGCTTTTGACCAGGACCGGGCCGGGGACGCCGATGGGGGAGTTGTTCCGCCAGTACTGGATTCCAGCCTTGCTCGCCGAGGAGCTGCCGGAGGATGATTGCCCACCGGTACGCGTGAAGCTGCTGAACGAGCGGATGATCGCCTTTCGTGACAGTCACGGCAACTTCGGCCTGATCGACGAGTTCTGCGCGCACCGTGGCGCCTCACTGTGGTTTGGCCGCAACGAAGAGGGCGGTCTGCGATGTCCCTACCATGGCTGGAAGTACGACGTCACGGGACAAGCCGTCGAGGTGCCGTCCGAACCTGTGGGGTCCACCTTCTGCGCGCACGTCAAACTGACGTCCTACCCGCTGATGAAGATCGGGGACGTGCTGTGGACTTACATGGGAGACGCCGCGAAGCAGCCGCCGTTACCGGAATTCGAATTTGCTCTCGTGCCGGCCGATCAGACCTTCACGTCCAAACGATGGCAGGAATGCAATTGGCTGCAAGCCTTCGAGGGTGGCATCGATTCCAGTCATGTGTCGTTCCTGCATTCCGGGGGCCTTAAGTCGGACCCGCTGTTCAAAGGCAGCAAGGCTAACGAGTACAACATGGCGGACCTCAAGCCGTTCTTCGAGGTCGCGGACTCCGAGGGTGGTTTGTTCGTTGGTGCCCGGCGCAACGCTGACGCCGACAACTATTACTGGCGCATCACGCCGTGGGTGATGCCGTGCTTCACGATGGTGCCGCCACGAGGGGATCATCCTGTCCACGGCCACTTTTGGATCCCCATCGACGATGAGAACTGTTGGGCGTACTCGTTTGACTATCACCCCGTGAGACCGTTGACTTCGCAGGAAGTTGAGGCGATGAAGGACGGGCACGGGGTGCACAGTGCCAACATCCCTGGCACGTACCGACCGCAGGCGAACAAGGACAACGACTATCTGATGGATCGTGCGGCGCAGAAGCGTGGAGACACATACTCAGGCGTGCGGGGTATCGCGATCCAAGACTCGTCGCTACAGGAGAGTATGGGGCCGATCGTCGATCGGACCAAGGAGCGGTTGGTGTCTGCCGATAGTGGCATCATCAGAGCGCGTCAAAAGTTGAAGCGGGCGGCTAGTGCGTTGCGCGACAAGGGTACGACTCCTCCAGGTGTTGACCCTGAACATCATCGTGTTCGGTCTGCGGCCGTCGTCCTTCCGCGTGGCGCATCGTTCAGCGAGGCGTGCCGAGAAGATCTCAGGGTGCGCGAAGGCGTGCGGCAGACATCGGTATGACCAGTCCACTGCAGCCGATTCTTGGGAGTAATTGCGCGCATGCGACATCTGCTGCCGAGATGCGATACCGGATCAACCGCCCGATCGCCGGGCGGAGGGGCGTGCGCGTCGTTGCGCTCGACGGTGGTGCACGAGCGATCATCGAGCGGCTTTCATCTCAGCCGTGGGGATGTGCACGCTTCCTGTCGGTAGCCGAACCGAGAAGGAATGCGGGGGAGCAGGGTTGGGTTTCGCTGCTCGACACCGATGGCGCGGTCTCCAGTCTTGCGGACGAGCTTGCCGACGCCGATGTGGTCGTCATGGTTGCCACCACCGGTGGAAATGCCGCTGCAGCAAGCATCATCGGTGCGGCGAGCACGGTTCGCGCGATCATGACCGCCGGCGTCGTCGTCGGGGAAGGCGCGGCGGCGAGTCAGACCGTTGCCGTGCTGCGACCTCTTGCGCGCGTACTCGTCGTCAGCGGTCACGAAGAAGACGTGTCCGATCTGCTCTCAGCGTTGCGAGTCTGAAGGGACCCGTCGTGGGCACGAAGGTGAAACTCGCTGACCTGCAGGACATGAAACTGCGTGGGCAGAAGATCGTCGGTGTGGTGGCGTGGGACTACCAGATGGCACGGATCGTCGATCGTGCCGGCGTCGACTTGGTGTCGGTTGGTGACACTGTGGGAATCAACCTGTGGGGTCAGCCGAATCCGCTTGAAATCACCATGGATCAGATGGTCATGGTGT
>CAZOIX010000292.1:0-5659 GCA_964579685.1 uncultured Mycobacterium sp. | reverse complement strand
GGTTGCGGGCCGCAAAGAGCCCGCCGCCGGGGCCACCCATCGAGGGGCCCCGGCGGCGGGATCTGGTCTCTGCTAGGTCATTTCGTGTCCTCCCCCGGCCTCTACCTCTAACGCTCACGGTGCAACGGCCGGGAGACAACCTCTTATTTCTTCATGCTGGTCAAAGGGCATCAGTCCCGCGCTCACCGGTGCGTACCCGCACGACGGTGTCGACAGGGCTGACCCACACCTTGCCGTCGCCGATCTTGCCGGTGCGTGCGGCCTGCACGATCACGTCGACCACCTTGTCCACGGCCGAATCGTCGACGACGACCTCGACGCGCACCTTGGGCACGAAGTCCACCGAGTACTCCGCACCGCGGTACACCTCGGTGTGGCCCTTCTGGCGGCCGTAGCCCTGCACCTCGCTGACGGTCATTCCCAGAATGCCCGTCTGCTCGAGGCCGGTCTTGACGTCTTCGAGCGTGAACGGCTTGATGATCGCGGTAATCAGCTTCATGTAGTCAATCCCTTCCGATGAAATTCTTGCCGATCAGACGAGTTCATAAGCCGTTTCGGCATGTTCGGTCTCATCGATGCCAGTGTCCTCATCTTCTGCGGTCACACGCCAACCCAACGGCTTCACGATGAAGGCGATGATGACCGTCATGATCCCAGTGAACACCACGGCCACCGTGGCGATCACTGCCTGCACCACCAACTGCTGGATGCCGCCGCCGTAGAACAGACCTGTTTCGGTGGCCAGGAAGCCGATACCGATCGTGCCCCACAGGCCGGCGACCAGGTGTACTCCGACCACGTCCAGCGAATCGTCGTATCCGAACTTGTACTTCAGGCCGATCGCCAGCGCGGAGAGAATACCGGCGATGGCACCCAGGATGAGCGACCCGATCGGGGACAGTGCGCCGCAGGCGGGGGTGATGGCGACCAGGCCGGCCACGATGCCCGACGCCGCACCCACGCTGGTGGCATGGCCGTCGCGAATGCGTTCCACCAGGAGCCAGGCCAGCATGGCCGCGGCGGTGGCTGCTGTGGTGTTGACGAAAACTTGGCCGGCGATCATGTCGGCCGCACCCTCGGAACCCACGTTGAAGCCGTACCAGCCGAACCACAAGATCGACGCGCCCAACAGGACGAACGGGACGTTGTGTGGACGGAAGGCCATCTTGCCGAAGCCGGAGCGCTTTCCGATCAACAGTGCCAGCACGAACGCGGCCATACCGGCGTTGATGTGCACCACCGTGCCGCCCGCGAAGTCGATCGGCGCCACATTCGCCGCGCCGGCCTCTTCGTCGTAGCCGAACATCCAGGAGGCGATGCTGTTCTGGGCACCGGACAGCAGGCCACCGCCCCAGACCATGTGCGACAACGGGAAATACACCAAGGTGACCCAGATGCCTCCGAACAGCAGCCAGGTACCGAACTTCATGCGTTCCGCGACGGCACCACTGATCAGGGCCACGGTGATCACCGCGAAGGTGAGCTGGAAGGCCACCCAGATGATCGCCGGGACAGTACCGAATCCGCCGAGCACGTAGAGCGTCTCGTCGCCGACCTCTTTGGTTTCCAGTAGTTGGCTCACGCCGAACAACGAAAAGGGATTGTCGAACACGAGACCGGGATCGGCGCCGGTGTGGGCCGACGAGAACGACATCGAGTAGCCCCACAACACGTAGATGACAGTCACCAGCCCCAGGGAGCCGAAGGACATCATCATCATGTTGAGTACGGACTTTTGCCGTGAGAGCCCGCCGTAGAAGAAGGCGAGGCCCGGTGTCATGAACAACACCATCGCCGTGGCGGTAATGACCCACGCGGTGTCGCCCGCGCTCAGCCCATCGGGGCCGAATGGCGCGAACGCATCGTCAGGTAGGGCGATCGGTAAGGCTGAAAGCACTTTGCGTGAACCTCCTTGGGACGTGGGCCAACATGATCGGCCTCCCGAAGAGAGTCTGTGTCGCGCGTTTCACCCGTGATTCTGTTGCGTTTCGGATAGGTGAACGGACACACCGAGAGCGTTACGCGTGTGTTTCATGACCATTCGACGGCGAAATCGTCGCTGCCATGAAAGGCTGTGACGTTCTTCATGCGCTACCCGAGCAAGGCGTCGACGAACGCCGACGGCTCGAACGGAGCGAGATCGTCTGGGCCCTCGCCGAGACCGACGAGCTTGACGGGCACCCTCAACTCCTGTTGGACGCGGAAGACGATTCCGCCCTTCGCGGTCCCGTCGAGTTTGGTGAGCACCACGCCGGTGATGTCCACGACTTCGGCGAACACGCGGGCCTGTGGCAGACCGTTCTGGCCGATGGTGGCGTCGAGCACGAGCAGTACCTCGTCGACCTCGGCCCGACGGCTCACCACGCGCTTGACCTTGCCGAGTTCGTCCATCAGGCCGGTCTTGGTGTGAAGTCGCCCCGCGGTGTCGATGACGACGACGTCGGCACCGGCCTCGACGCCGGCGTCCACGGCGTCGAACGCCACCGATGCCGGATCGGCGCCCTCCGCGCCGCGCACCACCTGGGCACCGACGCGGGAGGCCCAGCTCTGCAACTGGTCGGCCGCGGCGGCGCGGAAGGTGTCGGCCGCCCCCAGCACGACACGACGCCCGTCGGCGACCAGTACGCGCGCCAGTTTGCCGACGGTGGTGGTCTTGCCGGTGCCGTTGACGCCGACGACGAGCAGCACCGAAGGCTTGTCGGCGTGTGGCAGCGCCTTGATGGAGCGGTCCAGGTCGGGACGCAATTCGGAGATCAGGACCTCGCGCAGCACATCGCGCGCGTCGGCCTCCGTGCGAACGCGACTGCTCGCCATGCGCGACCGCAACGCCGTGACGACCGATTCGGTCGCCACCGGGCCCAGGTCTGCGATCAGCAGCGTGTCCTCGACGTCCTGCCAGGAATCTTCGTCGAGGTCACCGCCGCCGAGCAGCCCGAGCATGCTGCGACCCAGCGTGTTGTGCGATTTTGCAAGCCGTCCCCGCAGCCTCTCCAACCGGCCGTCCGCAGGGGCGATCTCGTCGAGCGCAGGCGCGGCCGGCGGTGCGGCAGGCGCGGCCGGCGGTGCCGCAGGCGGCGCCTCGACGACCGGCGGCTCTGGGAGCTGCACGTCCGCGATGGCCCGCTTCGGGGCGTCTCTCGGGATGGTGGCATCATCGCCGACGGCGGGCAGTCCGCCGGTGTCGATCCGTTCGACGGGCTCGGCGGGCGCTGACTGCGAGAACGTGATGGTTGACGAGGCGGTGTAGCCGCCGGACCGGTCGACAGGAGTGGCGGTGTCTGTAGACGACAAGCTGATCCGTCGGCGCCGATACCGCAGCAGGCCCACGACGAGCGCGACGACGAGCAGAACGGCGATGACCGCGACCGCAATCCACAAACCAATCTCGACAGATCCTGTCACCACGTCATTGTGTCAGGAGCGGTAGCCGGTGACGCCGGACCCCGCTGGGATGGAGACCCGCAAACGACGACACATCGACGTGTGCCTGAGCGAGGCTGTCGACTTTCAGACGGTGACCACCGGCTTGGAGCACTACCGGTTGCCGTACAACGCACTGACCCAGACCGATCTGGGATCCATCGATCTGGCGACCGACTTTCTCGGGGCCCGCCTGCGGGCTCCTGTGCTCATCGGCCCCATGACGGGCGGTCCCGAACTATCGGGCACCATCAATCGCAACCTCGCCGGTGCGGCCCAGCAACTCGGCATCGGGATGATGCTGGGCTCACAGCGCATCATGCTCGACAACGGCTCTGCCGCGGCGACCTTCCGCGTCCGCGACATCGCGCCCGACGTGCTCCTGATCGGCAACATCGGACTCACCCAGCTGACCCCGGGGGTGGAGTCCGCGCTGGTCGATGCGCTGGACCAGGTCAACGCCAACGCCCTTGCGGTGCATACCAATCCTTTGCAGGAAGCCATGCAACACAAGGGCGATACCGATTTCTCGGGTTCGATCGCACGCCTGCGAGACATCGCGGGGTCGATCGGTTATCCGGTCATGCTCAAGGAGGTCGGCCACGGCATCGGGGCCGCGGCCGCCACGGAGCTCATCGACTGCCCCATTGCGGCGGTGGATGTCGCCGGGGCGGGCGGCACATCGTGGGCACGTGTCGAGCAGTTCGTCCGCTACGGCGAGATCCGGTATCCGGCACTGGCCGAATGGGGTGTTCCGACTGCGCAGGCGCTCACCGAAGTGCGACGGACGCTCCCCGGTGTTCCGCTGGTCGCGTCCGGCGGTATTCGTACCGGGATGGATGCGGCCAAGGCACTGGCATTGGGCGCCGACGTGGTGTCGGTGGCCCGGCCACTTCTTGCGCCGGCGATCGAATCGCCTGCTGCCGTGGCGGATTGGCTGCAACGCTTCATCGAGGAACTCTTGATCTGCCTGCACGGTTGCGGAGCGGCAGACGTCGCCGAACTCCGCGACGGCGGCGTCACCCCCGTGTGATTTCGGCGTGCTGGGTCACGCTGAGGGTGACTGCGCACGCCGAATCCGCCGTCAGTTGGCGGCGCCCACCAGTTCTTGGCCCCGCATGCGTTGGCTGATCACCGCGGTGATGCCGTCGTCGCGCATCGTCACGCCGTACAGCGCGTCGGCGATCTCCATCGTCGGCTTCTGGTGTGTGATGACGAGCAACTGCGACTGGCTGCGCAGCTGCTCGAACAGCCCGAGCAGCCGGCGCAGGTTGACGTCGTCGAGCGCGGCCTCCACCTCGTCCATGACGTAGAACGGCGACGGCCTCGCACGGAAGATGGCCACCAGCATTGCCACGGCGGTCAGGGACTTCTCACCACCGGAGAGCAGCGAGAGCCGCTTGATCTTCTTGCCCGGTGGCCGCGCCTCGACCTCGATGCCGGTGGTGAGCAGATCGTCGGGGTTGGTCAGCAGTAGCCTGCCCTCGCCGCCCGGGAACAGAGCCGAAAACACCTCTTGGAACTCACGTTCCACGTCGGCGTATGCCTCGGCGAACACCTGCAGGATGCGTGCGTCGACATCATCGATGACGTCGAGCAGGTCTTTGCGGGCCGCTTTGACATCCTCCAGCTGTGTGGACAGAAAGTTGTAGCGCTCCTCCAGCGCGGCGAACTCCTCCAGCGCCAGCGGGTTCACGCGGCCCAGTTCGTTGAGTTCACGTTCGGCCTTCTTGGCGCGCCGTTCCTGGGTGGGACGGTCGAACGGCATGGGGGCGGGAGTCGTCACCGGTTCGCCGCGTTCGCGAGCCTGCTCGTATTCGGCCATCTCCAGCTCCGACGGGGGCAACGAAACATCGGGGCCGTACTCGGCGACGAGATCGGCGGCACCCATTCCGAAGCTCTCCAGGATGTGCTCCTCGAGCTGCTCGATCCGAAGCGCCGCTTGCGCTTTCGCGATCTCATCACGGTGCAGGGCGTCGGTCAGGGCGGTGATCTTGGCGCCCAGTTCGGTGACCTCTTCGCGCACCTTCGCCAGCGCTGCCGCCCGATGCTGACGCTCGGCGGCGACGTCGTCACGAGCCCGCGACGCCACCGCCACCGCGGCGCCGAGCCGCTGCGCAACGAGGCGACCGGATTCCGCAACCGCGGCCGCTACCGCTGCGGCATGCACGCGTGCCTCACGCGCACGCTGCGCGCGCAGCCGGGCGTCCCGCTCGGCAGCCGCCGCCCTGCGCAGCGA
>CAZOIX010000291.1:0-5664 GCA_964579685.1 uncultured Mycobacterium sp. | reverse complement strand
GCTGCGGGCGGGCGGGCCGCACATCGAGTGGATCGAGACCGACGACCCCGCCGAGCATCTGCGCAAAGTCGCTCTCCCCCATGCCTTGCGGCTGCGGGAAGCGGCGATCCTCGGCGACGTGAGCACCGCATTGTCGACATTGGACGAACACCGGCTGCTGTGTGCGCATCGGCGCGGACCCTATGGCGTGCGGTTCTGGAACCATCAGGTGCAGCGGTGGCTGACCGACGCGACCGGTGAGCCGCTGTGGGCCCAGTGGTACGCCGGACGGCCCGTGCTGGTCACGGCCAACGACTACGGATTGGGTCTGTACAACGGCGACACCGGCGTGACGGTCGTGCGCGGCGATGGGCTGCGCGCCGTGCTCGGCGCAGGCGCGGCGCCGGTCGAGTTCGCGACCGGACGGCTGTCGGACGTCGACACCATGCACGCCATGACGATCCACAAGTCGCAGGGCAGCCAGGCCGTCGAGGTGACCGTGTTGTTGCCGCCCGAGGATTCGCGACTGCTGACCCGCGAGCTGTTCTACACCGCGGTGACTCGCGCCAAGGAGAAGATCCGCGTCATCGGGACCGAGGCGTCGGTGCGTGCGGCCGTCGCGCGACGAGCGGGCCGGGCTTCGGGGCTGGCGCAGCGCTTGCACGCGTGATTTCGGTGTGCGCAGTCACGCTCAGGGTGACCCAGCACGCCGAAATCACTGGGCCGCGGCGAGCTCGAAGATGGGAATGACGCGGTCGGTGCGCTGCTCGTACTCGCCGAACCCGGGCGCACGCTCGACAACGATCCGGTAGATGCGGTCACGCTCGTCGCGCGGCAGCTCCTTGGCGATGACGGTACGTGGCGGGTCCGCGCCGATCTCGACCCTGGCCTCAGGGTGGGCACGCAGGTTGAACACCCACGCCGGACTCTTGTCCCGCCCCGCCGCGGAACCCACGACATAGACCTTGTCGTCGATGTCGAAGTAGGCCACGAGATTGACACGGGGGTCGCCGCTCTTGGCGCCGCGCGAGGTCAGCAGCAGCAGCGGAAAGCCCTCGAACTGTCCGCCCACCTTGCCGCCGTTGCGGCGGAACTCCTCGATATTGTGCTTGTTGAATTCGCGTTCATCGGCCATTGCGTCGTCGGACATGCCTCCATCGTGGCACTTTCACCCGCGGGTTGAGCCGCAACGCGTAGCGTGGTGCGGTGGCCGACATCGCCCGCACCCGCACCATCGCGGCAACCCCGCACGACGTCTGGAATGTGCTTGCGGACTTCGGCGCCATCAGTACCTGGGTGGACCGGATCGACCACTCGAGCATCCTCGTGCACGGGGCCACGGGGCTGTCGATCGGTACGACCCGGCGGATCCAGATCGGACGCAACACGGTCATCGAACGCATCGTCGACCTCGATCCGCCGCACACCGTGGCCTACGCCGTCGAAGGCCTGCCCAGGATGCTGGGCAACATCACCAACCGCTGGAGCCTGCGCCCGGACGCAGAGTCGACGGCCGTGACCCTGACCAGCACCATCGAAATCGGCTCGCGCCGAATACAACAGATTGCCGAACGCGTCATGTGTCGCGGCATCGCCCGAGAGTCCGACAGCCTGCTCGCCGGACTCGCACAGCGAATGGAGAAGTCTCGTGTCTGACCTTTCTCTGCGGCCCGACATCGTCATCATCATGACCGACGAGGAACGTGCGATACCCCCGTACGAGGCTCCCGAGGTGCTTGCGTGGCGTGATCGCACCCTGACCGGCCGCAGGTGGTTCGACGAGCACGGCGTCAGCTTCGGCCGCCACTACACCGGTTCGCTGGCCTGTGTGCCCAGTCGCCCAACGATTTTCACCGGCCAGTACCCCGATCTACACGGCGTCACCCAGACCGACGGTATCGGCAAGGTGTTCGACGACTCCCGCATGCGCTGGCTGCGCCAGGGCGAGGTGCCCACGCTCGGCAACTGGTTCCGCGCGGCCGGATATGACACCCACTACGACGGCAAATGGCACATCTCGCACGCGGATCTGACCGATCCCGCCACCGGTGCTCCACTGGCGACCAACGACGCCGACGGGGTCGTCGATCCGGCGGCGGTGCAGCGCTACCTCGACGCCGATCCGCTTGCGCCGTTCGGGTTTTCGGGCTGGGTCGGACCCGAACCACACGGCGCGCTGCTTGCCAACGCCGGTTTCCGGCGCGACCCGTTGATCGCCGACCGCGTCGTCACCTGGCTCGAGGACCGCTATGCCCGGCGGCGGGCGGGCGATGCGGACGCGCTGCGCCCCTTCCTGCTGGTGGCCAGCTTCGTCAACCCGCACGACATCGTGCTGTTCCCGGCGTGGGTACGTAGGAGCCCGGTGCAGCCGTCGCCGCTGGATCCGCCGAAGGTGCCCGCCGCGCCCACCGCAGACGAGGACCTGTCGACCAAGCCCGCGGCCCAGATCGCCTTCCGCGAGGCGTACTACACCGGTTACGGGGTGGCGCCCGCGGTCGACCGGACCTACCACAGCAATGCGCAGCGCTACCGCGATCTCTACTACCGACTGCACGCCGAGGTCGACACCCCGATCGACCGGGTGCGCCGCGCGGTGACCGACGGCGGTTCGGACAACGCGGTGCTCGTGCGGACCTCCGACCACGGCGACCTGCTCGGCGCGCACGGCGGCCTGCACCAGAAGTGGTTCAACCTGTACGACGAGGCCACCCGCGTGCCGTTCGTCGTGGCACGCACCGGCGCCGGAGCGACGACGGCGCGGATGGTGACGGCGCCGACGTCGCATGTCGACCTGGTGCCGACGCTGCTGGGGGCGGCGGGCATCGACGTGGCGGCCGTGGCGGCGACGCTGCGGGAGTCGTTCTCCGAGGTGCACGACCTGCCAGGACGCGACCTGATGCCGGTGGTCGACGGGGCGGAGACCGACGAGATGCGTGCCGTGTACCTGATGACGCGCGACAACATGCTCGAGGGTGACACCGGCGCGTCGGGGTTGGCACGCCGGTTGAAGCTGACGGTGAATCCCCCTATGCCGCTGCGTATTCAGGTTCCCGCCCATGTCGGGTCCAATTTCGAAGGGCTGGTCGTACGGGTGGACCAGGCCGACGGCGGCGCGGGACACCTGTGGAAGCTGGTGCGGACGTTCGACGATCCGGCGACGTGGACCGAGCCGGGTGTGCGTCACCTCGCGGCCAACGGGCTGGGCGGCGAGGCGTATCGGACGTCGCCGCTCGATGACCAGTGGGAGCTCTACGACCTGACCGCCGATCCGACCGAAGCCGTCAACCGGTGGACGGACCCGCAGCTGCATGAGCTGCGCCAGCACCTGAGGATGCAGCTGAAGCAGGCACGCACCAATGCCGTTCCGGAGCGCAACAATCCGTGGCCGTATGTTTCCCGCAGGCCGCCGGCGAAGCGCCGGAGACTGTTCAGGCGGTGATCATGGTCGCGGGCACTCACGCCAGGCAGCTCAGCGGTTTCCCGCCGTTGTAGGCGACCATGTCGGTCAGCGCCGCGGTGACGTCGATGGGCGCGCCCAGCGGGGCGCCGTCGAGTTCGGCATAGGCCCGGTGCAGATTGCCGACGATGCGCTCGCGGTCAAGGAGGCCGGCGTAGGGTCCGAGGTCCAGTTCCCGTGCAGTCTCGAGCGGCGAGAGTCCCGCGTCACGGCCGCCACGAGCACTCGCCTGGACGAACCGCAGGTAGCCCAGCACGTCATCGATGAGTTCCGGGCCGGCCAGTGGGCCGTGTCCTGGCACGATCGTCTGCGCGCCAAGGGGTTTGAGCACATTTTCGAGTACCTTGACAGCGCCTGCCACCGATCCCTGCACCAGGAACGGCGTTCCGCCGTTGAACAGGAGGTCGCCGCAGTAGAGCACGCTGCGCTCGGGAAGCCACACGATCGAGTCGTTGGTGGTGTGGGCGGGTGTACCGACGTGCCGCACGTCGGCGCGCAACTCGTCGACCCAGACGGTCACCGAGTCGGCGTAGGTGAGAAAGGGCGGTTCGAGCACGACCTCGCCCCACTCGACCTCGGTCCAAAACGGGTATGCCTGCGGCGCGCCCCAGTCGAGGACACTGGTACGGGTGGCCTCGTGTCCGACGATCGTGGCGCCGCTCATCAGGAAGTTCCCGAACGTGTGGTCACCATGGTGATGGGTGTTGATGACGGTCCGAACCGGTTGTGCGGTAACCGTTTCGATGATGTCGAGGTAGGCCCGGGTACGCCGGACAGTCGAGCAGGTGTCGATGCTGATCACGCCCCGCTCGCCGACCAGGAAGCCGGTGTTGTTGATCCACCAGCTTCCGTCGGGCTGGATGTAGGCGAAAATCCCGTTGTCGACCTCCCGCAGCTCCGGCGGGGCCGGGACGGTGATGTCGTGGTGAATGGTGCTCATATCACCGACCTATCAGAAGCCGATATCGGTCGGGGCGATAACTCGAAATGTTTAGCTCGCGCGGTTAACAGGCACTCCCCAGGCACGAGTGTGGTGTAGGCCACAGTGCGGGGGGATGGAGCACGCCCATGACCACGGAAAGCCCGGTCAAGAGGACCGACGTCGACAAGGCACTCCTCGGGAGCGCCACGTATCGAAGCCTCGGTGAGCAGAAGCTCTCACCGAAGGAGGAACGCTTCGAGAAGGGTCGACGCACGGTCGGCCTCTTCCTCGCTCCCCTGCTGACCGTCGCTTTCCTCGTCCTGCCCATCGACATCCCGCGCGAGCAGCAGGTCCTGGCCGCGGTGCTGCTCGGCGTCATCGCCCTGTGGATCAGCGAGGCGATCCCGATCCCCGTCGGGGGTCTCCTCGGCGTCGCCGTGGCCGTCTTCCTCGGCGTCGCGCCGGTCGACGACGTCCTGGGCCCGTTCGGCTCGTCGACGATCTTCACGTTCATCGGGGCGTTCATCCTGGCGCAGGCCATGCTCAAACACGGCCTGGCGCGGCGCTTCGCGTTCCGGATCCTGTCGCTTCCCGGCGTCGGTCGCTCCACCACCGGCGTGATCCTCGCGTTCGGCGCGATCACCTGCCTGCTGTCGGCGTTCGTGTCCAACACCGCGACCGTCGCGATGCTGCTGCCGACGGCCATCGGCATCCTCAGCGTCATCGCCAAGATGTTGCAGAAGCGCGGCGACGTCGAACCCGACTTCGACCCCCAGCGGCTCCGGGTCGGCGCGGCGATCATGCTGATGCTGGCCTACGGCGCCAGCGTCGGCGGTCTGCTGACCCCGGTGGGCAGTCCGCCCAACCTGATCGGACGCGGTCTCATCGAGGAGGCCACCGGTGAGCACATCAGCTTCGGTCAGTGGATGGTGATGGCCATCCCGATCTGCCTCATCATGTTCGCGCTGCTGGCGTTGATCCTGTTGCGGCTGAACAAGCCCGAGATCAAGCGGATCGAGGGAGTCGCCGAATACGTCGCGAACGAGCGCGAGGAGATGGGCAGATTCTCGCGGGCCGAGAAGAACACGCTGATCGCGTTCGGGATCACGGTGACGCTGTGGATATTCCCCGGCGTGCTCGCCTTGATCTTCGGCAACGACTCCGGCATCTACACCACCGTCAGCGACCGCCTCGACGAAGGCGTCGTCGCCGTGTTCGGCGCGGCGCTGCTCTTCCTGCTGCCGACCGACTGGCAGCAACGCGAATTCACGCTGCGTGAGCAGCATGTGGTAATTGCGACCATCGG
>CAZOIX010000290.1:0-5678 GCA_964579685.1 uncultured Mycobacterium sp. | reverse complement strand
GGTTGACGTCGATGACGGTGTCCCACTGCTCCTCCGACATCTCGAAGAGCCGGCCCCAGCTCAGGACCCCGGCGTTGGCGACCAGGATGTCCAGTCGGCCGAACTGTTCGATGCCGTCGGCAACCACCTGCTTCTGGCCGGCCAGATCGCGGATGTCCACTTCGCGCGCGAGCACCTTGCGGCCGGTGGCCTCCACCTCGCGAACCGTGTCGGCGAGATCCTCGGACGTCGGCATCGGGTAGGTGACGGTGTCGGAGATCGGTGCGCAGCTGTCGATGGCGATGATGTCGGCACCGTCTTTGGCCAATCGGATCGCATGCGCGCGACCCTGACCACGTGCGGCGCCGGTGACTAATGCCACTCGCCCTTCCAGGGGCTGACCAGATCCCATCACCACTGCTCCTTTTCGCGAGGCTGCGGACCAGGCTAACAGCAGAACTGGAACGTGTTCTAGCAGCCTCGGCGACCGGATCAGTCGATGGCGTCGCGGATGATCGGACAGGTCATACAGTGTCCGCCGCCGCGGCCGCGGCCAAGCTCGGCGCCCACGATGGTGATCACCTCGATACCGGCGCGGCGCAGCAGGGTATTGGTGTGGGTGTTGCGGTCATAGGCGAACACCACGCCCGGCTCGACAGCGACCAGGTTGTTGCCGCTGTCCCACTGCTGGCGCTCCGAGTCGTATTTGGTGCCACCGGTTTCCACCACCCGCAGGGCGTCCAGGCCCAGTGCGCCGGCGACCACTTCGACGAACGGCTTGTTCGCCTCCTCGACCTCGACACCCGGATCAGCATCGCTGGGATGCAGGACGAACGTCTGCACCGAATCGATGATGTCCGGATAGAGCGTGACGACGTCGCGGTCGGCGAAGGTGAACACGGTGTCCAGGTGCATGGCCGCGCGCAACTTGGGCATGCCGGCGACGATGACCTTGGTGACCGCATTCTCGGCGAACAGCTTCGCCGCCACCTGGGTGATGGCCTGACGCGACGTCCGCTCGCTCATCCCGATGATGACGACACCGTTGCCCGGCACCAGGACATCGCCGCCCTCGATCGTCGACAGCCCCCACGACTCTTCCGGGTCGCCCCACCACACGGTCGACCCGACGAAGTCCGGGTGGAACTCGTAGATGGCTTTCATCAACAGCGTCTCGTCGTGCCGCGCGGGCCAGAAGAGCGGATTGAGCGTCACGCCTTGATATATCCAGCACGTGGTGTCCCGGGTGTAGAGCGTATTCGGCAGGGGCGGCATCAGATACTCGGTCACGCCGGTCGCCTCGCGGGCCAGGGCGCGATACCCCGACCCGATCTCAGACGGCAGGTCGCGGGTCGACATGCCGCCGATCAGCAGTTCGGTCAGCCGGCCTGCGGTCAGCGAGTCCAGGAAGCCCCGCGTGTCGTCGACCAGCCCCAGCCCGACTTCGTTCGCCACGATCTTGCGGTCCAGTAGCCAGGCTTTCGCCTCGGGGTTCTCCATCGTCTCCGCGAGCAGCTCGTGCAGCTCGACCACCTCGACGTCGCGGTCGCGCATCTTGTCGATGAAGTCGAAGTGGTCGCGGCGCGCATTCTGCACCCACAACACATCGTCGAACAGAAGGTCATCGCAATTGGTCGGGGTGAGCCGTTCGTGTGCCAGACCCGGTGAGCACACCAACACCTTGCGTAGTTTGCCGACCTCGGAATGAACGCCGTAGCCGGCGGACGGATTCGTCACTTCGGTTCCTCTCAAGCGGGTCGCTAGATCTCGATCGCTCCAGTTGCCAAGGACACCACACCTGCGATGGCGCCGAGGAGAATCACCCCGAACAGCACCGCCTCGGCCGGGCGGAACACTCGAAGGCCGCGTTCGCGTCGTGCCTTGTAGTAGAGAGCTGCCGCTGGGGCGTACAAGATGCAGGACAGCAGTAGCTTGTCGACGCCCGCCGCGTAGACCAGGAACAGGGTGTACACGGTCGCCAGCGCGGCGATGACCATGTCGGGAACGAGCGATTTACCGTTTCCGTAGGTCTCGCGGGTGGCCGTCAGCTTCAGCGCGTACGCCGCCGCGAGCAGATACGGGATAAGCGACAGCGCGGCCGTCAGATCCAACATGAAATCCAGCGCGTCCGCCGCGAACAGCAACGCCACCAGCAGCAGCGAGATCAACCCGGCAGCCATCACCAATGCGGCAACGGGCGCACCGTGGGTATTGGTACGGGCCAAGAAGCGCGGCATGTCCTGTGACTTGGCGGGAATGTAGAGGACCTCGGCGGACATCAAGGTCCACGCGAGATATGCGCCGAGCACCGATACGATCACGCCCACGCGTATGAACACCGAACCCCATGGCCCGACAACAGATTCCAGCACCGCCGCCATCGACGGCTGGCTGATCCCGGCGAGTTCGCTCTGAGGCATCACGCCATAGGAGACCATCGTGACGAGCGCGAAAACGCTGAGCACACTGAGGAATCCGATGACCGTGGCGCGCCCCACGTCCGCGCGGTTGCGCGCCATCCGCGAATAGACACTTGCGCCCTCGATGCCCAAGAACACGAATACGGTGATCAGCATCGTGCCGGTGGCCTGGTCCCATATCGCCGCCGCGGAATAGCCTGATTCGCTGCCCCAGAAGTTGTCGGTGAAGACATCGGCGTTGAACGCGATGGCAGCGATCACGATGAACGTCAGGATCGGCACCACCTTGGCGATGGTGACGATGTAGTTGATGACGGCTGCATCCTTGACGCCGCGCATCACCAAAGCTGCGAATAGCCAGACACCGATGGCGGAAACCACGACCGCGAGCACGGTGTCCCCCGCGCCGAAAGCGGGCACGAGCGCGCTCATCGTCGCCGTGATCAGCACCCAGTAGGAGGTGTTTCCCGCACAAGCCGACGCCCAGTACCCGATCGCCGAATTGAAGCCGACGTAGTCCCCGAAACCCGCTTTGGCGTACGCGAAGATACCGGCGTCGAGATCCGGCTTACGTGTCGCAAGGCGCTGGAACACGAACGCCAGCATCAGCATTCCGAGGCCCGCGATCGTCCACGCGATGAGGGCGCCGAGCACGCCCGTCTCGGTCCCGAATCTGCGTGGTAGGAGAAAGACACCGGACCCGATCATCGACCCGACCACCATCGCCGTCAGTGTCGGAAGACTGACCTTCTGGTCGGGCTGATCGGTCCGCGGCTCAGTCGACGTCATCGTCGTTGTTCCTCCGCACCCCTTAGAGATCTGCGAGTATCTGCTGCCGCTTGGCGGTGTATTCATCGTCCGAGATCGCGCCCGTCGCACGAAGCGTTTCCAGCTCCTGCAAGCGTTGCGCGGTCGACGGTTCGGCAGGCGCGGGAGGTTGATACGACGCGGCCGGGGGTGGGGCCGCCTGCGGTGGAGCCGGCGGCGGCTGCGCCGCAGCGGCACGTCGCACGACGGCCTGTACCTGTTGGCGGGCAACCGGATTCGAGCGCAGGTCGATCATGTTGTTCATGCCGATGTTATTGGCCTTGAGGATCTGCAGGATCTCCATCAGCGGCCCGACCTGTCCGGACAGGTCGTACGTCTTGTTGTCCTCGGCGATTGTGAACGTCGCAGGCATCACACCGCTGACCAAACTGCTTCGTTCCCAATCGATCTGGTATTCCATGGTGGTCGGCTCGACGAGCACGACCAGTTTGCGGTTGGTGATCATCGGCAGGCGCGTGATGGAGGCAAGCACCCGATCCTGACTCGCGAAGGGAGCGATGCCCGGTCCTGAGATCTGCAGGTCGAGCTTCACCAGCGGCTGCTCGTTGATCCGGGTTCCGGTCTCGTGGATGCCGACGACTTGAGCCAATGCCAGCACACCGGTCTGTTCGAGGGCTTGGGTCTTGGCGGCCGACCGTGCGCCCATGCTGGTGATGCCCAGCGCAATCAGCACATCGAGGGCGGTGATCGCCAGACCCGCCCAGAACATCCACTTCATGATCGGCTGAGCGCCGGTGGCGAAGTAGATGGCCAGGAAGATCGGCCCGACGATCCCGCATAACAGCACGAAGGCCTGGATCTTGACGTACCGCCAGAAAGTGGACATGAGCCAAGCTCCTAGGGAATGTGGTCGTCGCGTCGCGTGTCAGATTAGCCCCAATCCGAGACTTCCGAGCCTTATCGTCGGGCGGTGGCTACGGCGCAAGGCTCGAAAGAACCTGTGAAATCGAGGTGGGTCTTGGCGGCCGTCTCGATGGCGCTCTTCTGCGTGCAAATCGATGACTTCGCGGCCAATCTCGCGCTGCCGCACCGCTCCTGACGGCCAGTGCGGCGGTGTTGTGGATCGCCCGTTCGGCTACGGCGTCGGTGCGCTCGCGCTGAGCGGAACGATCGGCTGCGCCGCGGGCGCCTCCGGTGCCTCCGGCGCAGGGCCCAGCAGGAAGTACAGGGGCGCCGTCCAGTCCAGGTCTCCGGTCTTGGCGTAGCTGGTGTGGATGGCCACGCCCCGCGCGTAGGCCGCCGGCGACTCCTCGTCGTCGGGGTTGTAGTCGCAGACCGCGTCGCCGAGATTGCAGACGTCGACGGTCTTCGCACCCATCGCCGGGGACATCTCGTCGGGCGCATGCGCCAGGATGGGCCAGTCCTGCGCCGCCCCCTTACCGCGCTCGGGAATGCCGCTGGCCGTCCCCAGATTCAGCGTCGGATCTTCCGGCAGGCGATCGCCGTCGGCAACCAGCAATACCGCGGCCAGATTGGGGCTGGCCTCCAGAGCCTCCAGATTGCGGTGCACGACCATCGCACCCTGTGAATAGCCGGCCAAAACGACCTTGCTGGTGGGGCACGCCTGCACGAAGGCCTCGTACTGCTGGCCAAGCGCCGCGGCACCCGTGTCCACGCTTCCGATGAACCCGAGCCACTCACCGACTCCGCCGTCCTCGCCGGGCGCTTCCACGGCCGGATACACAACCGCCTCGGAGGTCATCGTGCGGCCGGACTCGGCCACCTCTGCGGACAGCTCCTGCAGCGACTGGTAGACCACCCGGCCCATACCGTCGTTCTGGGTGATCTCGGCGGGCGTACGCTCGCCCGACCCTGCGGCGCCGATCCAGTGCACATCGGGGCAGGCGGCCTGCGCCGAGGCGACGCCCACCGACAGGCCCACGAAGGCGGCGGCGGCGACAGCAGCGCTGACAACCGTAGTGACGCGACGGAACATGGAAACCCCTTACTTTTGCCCCGACCAGGGGATACGCGTAGTAAATCGCTGCCGAGGCGGCGGGTGTTACAGCTTCCAGCGAACAGGTTTGCGCCGAAGTGATACACCTCACAACCTCGGGTAATGTCGCAGGATGTGGCCACGATGAAGATCGCCCGCGTCCCCGCGGCAAACGCGAAGTTCGAAATCACCGACGTCGAAATCCCGAACCCCGGCCCCGGACAGGTCCGCATCAAGGTGCACGCCTGCGGTGTCTGCCATTCCGACTCGCTGACGGTCGCGGGCGTCGCGGGCTCGTACCCCCGTGCGCCCGGCCACGAAGTCGCGGGCGTCGTCGAGACGGTCGGCGAGGGTGTCACCACCTGGACGGCGGGCGACCGCGTTGGCGTCGGCTGGTTCGGCGGCTGCGATTTCACGTGCGAACCCTGTCGCAGAGGCGATTTCATCTCCTGCGAGAACGGGCTGGTGCCGGGGCTGGCGTACGACGGCGGCTACGCCGAATACATGGTGGCTCC
>CAZOIX010000289.1:0-5697 GCA_964579685.1 uncultured Mycobacterium sp. | reverse complement strand
GTCGGCGACCCCCTGGAACTCCGCGTTCTTGGCGACGAAGTCGGTCTCGGAGTTCAGCTCGATCAACGCACCGTCCTTGGCCGCCACCAGACCTTCGGCAGTGGCGCGCTCAGCGCGCTTGCCGACGTCCTTGGCGCCCTTGATGCGCAGGAGTTCGACGGCCTTGTCGAAGTCGCCGTCGGACTCGACCAGTGCGTTCTTCGAGTCGAGCATGCCGGCACCGGTGAGCTCCCGAAGTCGCTTCACATCGGCAGCGGTGTAGTTCGCCATATCAGCCTTTCCCTATGCCTCTTGGGGTGTCTCGGCAGCGGGGGCGGCGTCGGCCCCGCCGGCCTCGGTGGACGCGGTTGCGCCTGCCAGCAGTTCCTGCTCCCACTCGGCGAGCGGCTCGGCGCCGTCGGCCTCGGCCTTGTCACCGTCGCGACCTGCACCGGCACGGGCCTGCAGACCCTCGGCGACCGCGGAGGCCACCACCTTGGTCAGCAGCGCCGCCGAGCGGATCGCGTCGTCGTTGCCCGGGATCGGGTAGTCGACGAGATCGGGATCGCAGTTGGTGTCGAGGATCGCGATGATCGGGATGTTGAGCTTGCGAGCCTCAGCGACCGCGAGGTGCTCCTTGTTGGTGTCGACGACCCAGATGGCCGAGGGCACCTTCTGCATGTCGCGGATACCGCCGAGGCTGCGCTCGAGCTTGTTCTTCTCGCGGGTCAGCATCAGGATTTCTTTCTTGGTGCGACCCTCGAAGCCACCGGTCTGCTCCATGGCCTCGAGTTCCTTGAGGCGCTGCAGGCGCTTGTGCACGGTGGAGAAGTTGGTGAGCATGCCGCCCAGCCAGCGCTGGTTCACGTAGGGCATGCCGACACGGGTCGCCTCTTCTGCGATCGACTCCTGCGCCTGCTTCTTGGTGCCGACGAACATGATGCTGCCGCCGTGGGCGACAGTCTCTTTGACGAACTCGTACGCCTTGTCGATATAGGTCAGCGTCTGCTGCAAATCGATGATGTAGATGCCGTTGCGGTCGGTGAAGATGAACCGCTTCATCTTGGGGTTCCAGCGACGGGTCTGGTGCCCGAAGTGGGTGCCGCTGTCAAGCAGCTGTTTCATGGTGACGACAGCCATGGTCGGCCATTCCTTATGTGTTGTCGGTTGTCGTCCGGCGTCGGGTGATGCCGAACCCTGGTGCCTGAGGGATGCCAGACCCTCCCCTGAAAAGCTGGGGGATGAGACCGACGGCATCCGGGATACGACCTAGTGGAACGGGCCGAGATACAGACACGCGAAGTCAGCCCGCGCAAGCGAGCTGCGGATAGCAGTTTACACGCTGCTCGGGGGTGCTTTTTCCACACAGACCCGTTGCTCCACAGATGACGGCCGGCGGCTGGTAATCAGCCCACCCACTGCGCTGAGCTGGGGTGATGCGATGGTTCGCCTGGTGTGCGGCTGTACTCGTGCTCGCGGCGCCGGCTGCGGCCGACGACGAGCGGCTCGACTGGCCGCTGAGGCCACGACCTGCGGTGATGCGGATGTTCGACGCTCCGTCACCGAACTGGCAGGCCGGCCACCGCGGCGTCGATCTCGCAGGAATACCCGGTCAGCGGGTATACGCCGCGGCGGCGGGCATCGTCGTTTTCGCGGGCGAACTCGCAGGTCGACCGGTGATCTCGATTGCCCATCCCGGCGGTTTGCGGACCAGCTATGAGCCCGTGCGGGCGTCGGTGCGGCCCGGTCAGCGCGTCGACACCGGCGCGTTGCTGGGCGACCTGCAGGCCGGACATGCCGGTTGCGCCGCAGCTGCCTGCCTGCACTGGGGCGCGATGTGGGGTCCCGCGTCGCGGGCCGACTACGTCGACCCGCTGGGCCTCGTCGCGAGCAACCCGATCCGCCTCAAGCCCGTCGGTTAGCGATTTCGGTGCGCGTACGTTCGCTCAGCGGTCGTTAGCGCACCGAAATCGCTGCGTTAAGCCCGCGGGTGGGCCTGGTCGTGAACCGCGCGCAGCCGCGCGACGGTGACGTGCGTATAGAGCTGCGTGGTGGCCAGCGTCGAATGGCCGAGCAGTTCCTGCACGACGCGCAGATCGGCCCCGCCCTCGAGCAGATGGGTGGCGGCACTGTGCCGCAGACCGTGCGGGCCGATGTCGGGTGCGCCGTCGACCGCCGACATCGTCTGGTGCACGACCTTACGGGCCTGCCTCGGGTCAAGCCGTCGCCCACGCGCGCCCAGCAGCAGCGCCGGACCGGACTTCGCCGTCGCCAATGCGGGCCGCCCGTCGGACAGCCACGCGGTCAGCGCTGCCTGCGCGGGCGCGCCGAACGGCACCGTGCGTTGCTTGTTGCCCTTGCCGAGCACGCGCAGCAGTCGTCGCGATGTGTCGACGTCGTCGACGTCCAGTCCGCACAGCTCGCTGACCCGGATACCGCTGGCGTACAACAACTCGACGATCAGCTGGTCGCGCAGGGCAAGCGGATCCCCTTGCTGGGCACCTGATTTCGCTGCCACCATGGCCTCGAGCGCCTGGTCCTGACGCAGCACTGCGGGCAGTGTACGGCGGGACTTGGGCACCTGCAGGCGCGCGGCCGGATCGATCGCGATCAGACCGCGTCGCGTCGCCCACGCGGTGAAGGTCTTGACCGCCGAGGTGCGCCGGGCCAGCGTCGTCCTCGCCGCGCCCGTCGCGGCCTGCGCCGCGAGCCACGAGCGCAGCACAGGCAGGCTGAGCCCGCCGATCCCGGTGCCGGGCGCGCGCTCGGAGACGAAGTCGAACAGCGATCGCAGGTCGCCGAGATATGCGCGACGGGTGTGATCGGAGCGGCCGCGTTCCAGCGCGAGGTACTCGTCGAACTCCTCGAGGCAGTATTCGATACCCCGGTCACTACGCTCCGCCCCGGCGTCCACCGCTTCACGGTCGCAGACAACACCCCCGTGATTCAGGTGACGCGCCGCAACGCGGTTGGAGTCAGCTCCTTCAGCGACCGGTAGCCGTCGACCGCCATCGTCAGATCGGCCTCGGCGAGCAGTGAGCGCAGCACATGCACGATGCCGTCCTCGCCGCCGAGCGCCAGGCCATAGGTGTAGGGCCTGCCGATGGCGACCGCCGATGCCCCCAACGCGAGCGCCTTGACGATGTCGACGCCGCTGCGGATGCCCGAATCGAACAGCACCGGCATGCCCTCGGCAGCGTCCACCACGCCGGGCAGGCAGTCGATGGCCGGTATCCCTCCGTTGGCCTGACGACCGCCGTGGTTGGAGCAGTAGATGGCATCGACGCCCCCGTCTTTCGCCCGCCGCACATCATCGGGATGACAGATGCCCTTGAGGAGGATCGGTAACGAGGTCAGCGATCGCAGCCACGGCAAATCGTCCCACGTCAGAGGATTCCCGAAGATCGAGATCCATTTCATGACGGCCGCCTGCGGATTTTCCTGGGGCGACTGCGCCAGGCTGTCGAGGAACACCGGATCGGTGGTGTAGTTCGCCAGGCAGTGGCCACGCAGGAACGGGAAGTTCGACGTCGACAGGTCGCGCGGCCGCCAGCCGGGAATCCAGGTGTCCAACGTCACCACGATGCCCTTGAACCCGGCGGCCTCGGCGCGATGCACGAAGCTGGCCGCCACATCGCGATCGTTGGGTGTGTAGAGCTGGAAAAACCCTGGAGTATCGCCCAATTCGGCGGCCACGTCCTCCATCGGGTCCGCTGACATGGTCGATGCGATCATCGGGACGCCGGTGCGTGCGGCGGCGCGCGCCGTGGCGAGGTCCCCGTGCCCGTCCTGCGCGCACAGGGCGATGACACCGACGGGCGCCATCATCGCCGGCGAGGGCAGGCTCAGCCCGAGGAACTCCACCGACAGATCGCGGTCGGCGGCGCCGACGAACATCCGGGGCATCAGCCCCCAGTTCTCGAATGCGGTGACGTTGACACGCTGGGTCCGTTCATCGCCCGCGCCGCCGGCGACATATGACCACATCGACGGCGACATCGCGGCCTGCGCCTTGGCCTCCAGCTCCGAGAAGGACATGGGGAGCGACGGCAGGATTCCGGATAGGCCCTGCAGGTAGATCTCGAACTCGTAATCGCTGTACGCCATGTGGCTAGCGTGCCAGTCCCGCCGTCACGCGTTGGCCTCTTCCGCTTTCGCGAGTTCGGCCTTCCACCGCCTGAACGTCTCCTCGGTGCGGCCGCGGCGCCAGTACCCGGAGATCGACGAGGCCCACTTGGCGTCCACGCCCCGCTCCTTGCGGATGTACGGCCGCAGATTGTGCATCACGGTCTGGGCCTCGCCGTGGATGAACACCTGCACCTGGCCGGGTAGCCACGACGCACCCTTCACCGCCTCGATCAACGGCGCGTGGTCGCCGGCCTGGTCCTCCGGCACCAGGTCGGCGCGTCCGCCGCGGTAGATCCACGTGATGTCCACCCCCGGAGGCGCGCTCAGTTCGATTTCGTCGTCGGGACCACCCACCTCGATGAAGACCTGACCGATGGCGTTGTCCGGCAACGCTTCCAACGCCGCACTGATCGCGGGAACAGCCGCCTCATCGCCGGCCAGCAGGTGCCAGTCTGCCGCGGGATCGGGTGCGTACGCCCCGCTCGGGCCCATCAGATAGGCCGGTTGCCCGGGGACGGCCGCGGCGGCCCACGGTCCGGCGACCCCGTGATCGCCGTGCACGACGAAGTCGATGGCGATCTCACGTCGCTCGGCATCCACCCGCCGCACCGTGTACGTGCGGACCGGCGGTTGCTGCTCAGGGGGCAGGGCCTTGAAACTGTCCAGCGTCAACGGCTGTTCCAGGGCGGCGACGTCGATACCGTCAGCGAACACGATCTTGACGTAGGCATCGGTGGAGTCGTTCGGCGTGAAGGTGTCGAAGCCGTCACCGCCGAGCACCACCCGGGTGAGATGCGGCGTCACCTGCTCGGTACGCACCACCTCGAACGTGTGCACCGGACGTCCTGCCACTGTTCCTCCTGTTTATCGGTGGTCCTCTCGAGGATACGAGCGCCCGCGCGGTGCGGGACGGCTACCTCATGTCAGGCGAGCGAGCTTCCACCTACCCTCGCTACGCACCACCAAACCGCCGAGCTCGAGGACCGCCAGCGGCCCGAGCACCTGCGTCGGCGGCAGACCGGCGGACACCGCGATCTCGTCGGCGGTGCGGGCGCCTCGAGCGGGAAGCGCGTCGTAGACCTGCTTTTCGGTGTCGGCCAGCCCGTCGAGTGCAGACGCCGGGCGCGGCTCATCCGGGGCGAGTTCGCCCGCGCGGCCGATCAGCTCCACGACGTCCTCGGCGCGGGTGACAACATGCGCACCGGCCCGCAGCATCGCATGGCATCCCACCGACACCGACGACGTGACCGGACCGGGCACCGCGCACACCGGACGGCCGAGCGCGCGGGCCCAGGCCGCGGTGTTCGCCGCGCCGCTGCGCGCGCCCGCCTCGACGACGACAGTGGCACCGGCAAGGGCGGCGACCAATCTGTTGCGGGTCAGAAATCGATGGCGCGCCGGCCGCTCTCCCGGTGGATACTCGGTGATCAAGAGGCCCTGGCCGCGAACCCGTCGCAACATCGCGGCGTGCGCGGCCGGATACGGCACATCGATTCCCCCCGCGAGCACGGCTACGGTCACCCCGTCGGCCGCCAGTGCCGCGCGGTGAGCGGCGCCGTCGATGCCGAACGCACCGCCCGACACCACCGC
>CAZOIX010000288.1:0-5704 GCA_964579685.1 uncultured Mycobacterium sp. | reverse complement strand
AGGTAGCTGCAGGCCGGCCCGCAGGCCGGCCTGCAGCATCGTCGCGTTCGGTTCGCAGTCGACGACAGCGTCGTGACCCTCGAACGTGACCTTCGCGCTCACTGCCGAACCACTCGTCAACTAGTCGCTACGCTGAGGCCGAACTCGCCGAGCCAGCCAGTCCATGTCGTGCGGATCCGGGCGGCTGAAGCCGCAGCGCTGGCGCCGGACGGGGTCTCGATCACCCGGGCTCCGGCGTCGATCATCTCGAGCGCCCGCTCAGACCAGGAGTCGAGACAGCGCTGCAGCACAGCAAGATTGGTCGTAGTAGAGACGTAGTTGACCAGCGCAGAGGTCCAGCGCAAGCTGCGTTGAGCATCTTGCCACAGGTTTTCGATGATCAACTCATCCAGACGAGCGTCTACCGCCGCTAGCTGGGAGGCCAAATGCACCAGGAACACCTGGTCGGCTATTGGCTTGACCACAAGATTGGTCGCGACGAACGCACGATCCCAATCGAATTCGACCAGAGCCCACTCAAATGCTGAGCGAATCGGCTGCCACTCCGGGTCCTCAGTCCACGTGGACTTCTCGCCGGTGGCGAATCCACGGTCAGGATGCGTCAACTTGAGCTGGGTAGTACGGTAGGCGGTCAGCTGGACGCGGCGTAGCTGGTCGGCGGTTTGGAATGCCGCGCAGGTGGCGACGTAACTGCTGACCGCCAACTGCTGCAGATAGGCTGACAACATCTGCTGACTGTGCGCCACGTAACGTGTCGGCGTAAGGGCACGGCGCAGCAGACTCAGGGCTTCGTCGGTCAACGACGCGTCATAGTCCTGGCTGTCGAACTGTTCCAGCAAACCTTCGACGTAGGTTTCCTGGTCGTCCTGTTGCGCGACGTAAGTGGCGTAGGTCATCTGGTCAGGATCGCGGAACTGTTCCCATTCGGGCACAACGAGATCCATGCTGTCACGGTGATTCCGCAGCCACCGGTTGCCCCAAACGTCGGGTCCCATTTCTAACCCCGCCGGCCCGGTGGTGTGGTTCATGTCGTGAGTAACAATTTCGTACTCGGTCGGGCGCCGGCCCAGATTGCCTAACGAACTCCAAGTCTTTAGCGACCGCGAGCGCGCCCGCGGCGCGGCTGCTTTGTCTGTCATGACTTACTCCTGCCCGTAATTCTCGTAGTACCAAAGGTATTCGTCGGTTCGGGTTTTCATTCGCCCACGAAAGGACGGCATGTCGATCTCTAAGGTTTCGAGGGGACAAGACTGGCCGAGAGCCTTCTCGAGGCTGGCTCGACTAAGTCTGCATCGGCCGATAGTGTGCACCCGGACATAGTCGCCGCGGTCGAGCACCATCACGTCCTGGTCCGGATTGTCCTCCTCGACGGCGTCGATGACGGCTTCAGCCAAGTGTCCCGACCGGATCACCGGCCCGACCAAATCGTGGCTGGATTCGGTTTCCTCATCAATATCGATGACAGTCATTTATCAGTTCCTCCGTTAATGCGCGTGAGCGCGTGCTCGTAGGCGGACCTGTACAACACCGTCAACGACGCGGACGTCGTGCGGCGTCAAGCAGGTGTCTCGGGGATTAACCCCTTCCCCGGTCAGAGCATTGAATTGCCATTCGTGGGCTCTACATGTGACGACCCCATTTTCGAGTTCGCCCTCGACCAGCGACATACTCTGGTGCGGGCAGATACCGTCGTAGGCACGAATCTGCCCGGCGACCTTCAGCAGCAGCACTTCAGCATCGCCGATATCGAAAGCCTCCATCTCCCCGTCCCACAGCTCCTCGGCATCCACGAGTTCGACATAGCCCTCATCGTCCGACTCAGACATGGCTGGTCTCTCTGAATCGGACGTCGAACCACTGCAGCGGCGGCACGGGATTGGTCGCGAACAGGTCGGTCACTTTTCCCTGTGCAGGCAGAATCTGTCCGTCGAAAACCACCTCATATCCCGGGTGCGGATCAGGGGTCGCGACGCGGCGACCCACAACGTGGTATGCCACCTTGTCAGCCACCTCCGCCCAGGAGTCGTCGGTGTCGATCGCGATCAGCTGGGCTATGAAATCGCCAACGAATCGCGCAGTAATCGGGAACGGGGCCATAACAATTCACACTCCTAACAAGTCGTACGCCAACCGGCCGGCCGGCTACTGCAAAACTGTTTCGGCCACCGAATGCTTGCCGTTGCCGTTACTGGGTAAGTAGTCCTTGGCCCACTCGTAGTCGTAAACGTCATCACCCATCACGTCGGGGGTGATGCTCATGTATGCCAAACCGCCTGAGAGGTCTGGTGGTTGGATCTCTCCGGCGATGAACCGATCGATGATGTTCTGGTGGCCTGCGTAACGCTCTGGGTCCTGCTCGAAGCACCATTTGGAGATCGCCGAGTCGAAATGGTAGAGGCGGTCCTTGTACATCAAACTGTTCTCACCACACTCGTGCGGGCCCATACCAGCGCCCAGCGGCAACTGTGTGAGGGAGCACAACGCAGGCAGGGTCTCCGGCAGGGTCAACTCCATCTTGCCTGAGTTGATGTTGGCGATGATCTCGTCCCACATGAAGCCAAAGTCCTGCTCCCATGTCGGGTACTTTTCGTTCAGCCATTCACGCTCATCCTTCGAAACGCCGGCATTCGGCTTCCAGAACAACGTTGGCCGCCAGTACCAGGTGCCCAAGTGCATCGCATGATGACCGGTTTCCAGCGCCCGCATGAATTGGTCCCAGTACCAGGGCTTCTTCAGGCCGTAGTCGTCAAGGATGCGCTCGTGGTGGTTGACGATCCACTCAAGCATGAACTCCTTGAAGCTGTGCCTTCGTTGATCAAGAGGCGTGTAGTAGTCCATCGCAGGCCCGGTGAGTGTCTGGAAGAGCCGAGTAGCCCGCCAGAAAGCCACATCGATAGAACGTTGAGCACGCGCGGGATCATGCTCCATCAGGATCGCCAGGGTCGGGAAGCCTTGCTGAGCGTGGCGAGCTTCGTCAGTCTGTATGGAGGACAACAGATTTGACCAGTTGATATCCCCCGCAGCCATCGCATCAGCAGCTAGGGCGACGAACTGCAGATTCGTGAAGCCGTGCTCGACCGTCAGGCTGGTGACTAGCGATGCCTCCACACAGTCCGCATTGAGCATGGCGTCATCGAAGAAGTTCTTGACTGCCAGTATGCCCCACTCGTTGGTATGGAATGCCTTTTGCGCCCAGTCGAATCGAGGGTCTGCCTTGAGTAGATCGTGTGAAAAGCGCAAATCGAGCTGCGCGTGGCGGGTTTCGTCCAACATGCCGAACACGCCGAGATTGCGCCAGGCCGGTGACGGAGCGAACCGACAGAACCGGCTCTGCATCGTGACGGCCATTTGCTCGACCATGCAGGTGCCACCCATATGGAGGTGTGATGCGGCAACGTGCGCCGGGTCCAGCTTCTCGTAGATGCCGGCCCGCACAAGTGCGTTGCTCACTGCCTTGACACCAGCTTCCTTCTCGCGCTGGATGCGCACGTAGTCGCGGTAGGAGACACGGAATGGTTCATCCCACTTCGCCCACGCCTCCTTCGGAATATCGCCTGACCCCGTCCAGCCGTCGGGGAATGCAGTCCCCTTATCGACATAAGTCATATCCCAGTCGAGATCACGTGAGGTGTCGTACCAATCGTCCCTGTTCAATAGCATTTCGTTAACCACCTTTCGATCGACCTCTAGGGCTGTGGAACAGTCCCAGCACAGTTCAGATGATGTCTTGGCGGCAACGATTCCAGCTGCTTGTGCGAGGCAGTACCTCCGTTCGGAGGTCGGACGCAATTTCGGCACAACGATGCGCGTTCACCGCCGAACGGCGGTAGGGGAACGGACGGCCGCACAACCGACAGATACAGGCCACGCGACCGGACACATCAGCCCTTTTCGGCCACCGACAGAGCGCAGGCCAAGTACGAGATGCTGCAGCCATATCGGTTGCGTCCACCAAGGTGGTGTACGAGTCGGACCTGATCGTCGGTACCGGCGTGTCGTAGCCGAATGATTGAAGGTCATCGCGTGATTCTTCGAGAGACCCTTCAAAGTCACTCGAGCAAAGGAACCGACGCGATGACCACTGCCCACAATATCGACCTGCCCGCCGTGCTCGCCGAACGACTCACCACTACCACCCCGATGTGCTGCGCGAGCTGCTCGCCACCTTCATCCACACGTTGATGGGTGCCGTATCCGACGCGATGTGCGGCGCCGGATACGGCGAACGCTGCGCTGAGCGCACCAATTCCCGAAACGGGTACCGGCACCGCCAATTCGACACCCGTGCAGGCTCGTTGGATCTCGCGATCCCCAAGCTGCGACATGGCTCCTATTTCCCGGACTGGCTACTGGAGCGCCGCAAACGCGCTGAGCGGGCCCTGACCACCGTGGTGGCGACCTGCTACTTACTCGGAGTCTCGACGCGGCGGATGGACAAGCTCGTCGAGACCCTGGGCATCACCAGCTTGTCGAAGTCGCAGGTCTCGGTGATGGCCAAAGAACTCGACGCCGCCGTCGAAGCCTTCCGCACCCGACCCTTGGACGCTGGCCCCTACAAGTTCGTGGCCGCCGACGCGCTCGTGCTCAAGGTCCGCGAGGGCGGGCGGGTGGTCAACGTGCATGCCCTGATCGCGGTCGGGGTCAACGGCGAGGGCTACCGCGAGATCCTCGGTATCGACGTCACCACCGCCGAGGACGGAGCGGGCTGGCTGACGTTCTGGCGGTCGCTGACCGCCCGCGGGCTCTCGGGGGTGAAACTGGTGACCTCCGACGCGCACGCCGGGTTGGTGGCCGCGATCGGCGCGACTCTGCCCGGTGCCGCCTGGCAGCGGTGCAGAACCCACTACACGACCAACCTGATGGCGAAGACTCCCAAGAGTTCATGGCCGTGGGTGCGCACCCTATTGCATTCGGTGTTCGATCAACCTGACGCTGAATCTGTTGCTGCTCAATATGATCGGATCATCGATGCGCTCACCGACAAGCTCTCCCGGGATCGCCGAGAACTTGGAAGCAGCGCGGCCTGATCTGCTGGCGTTCACCGCGTTTCCCAAGCAGATCTGGCGTCAGATTTGGTCCAACAACCCAGTGTCTGTTAACCGGCCCTCCGGAGACACGGCCCGCGCGGCGGCGTGAGATCCCGATCCGTCCTGTGTGTCGGGTCGATGCTGGGAGCATAGGCAACGGAAGGGCGTGGGACCGATGGCGGTGCGGGTGTGCGAGGTCGATGGCGGGTATCGGGTCGACGGCGACTGGGACGGGCGAGACGCTGCGAACGCGTTCTTGAGGCATCTGAGCGGCCGCGGGTTCAGCCCGGCCACGGTGCGCGCCTACGCGTTCGATGTTGTGAATCTCGCGCGGTTTCTCGGCGAGAAGGACGTGGCGCTGATGGTGGTCGATGCTGTGCTGATATTCGATTGGATCGATTGGCAGCAGGTGCGTGGCGCCGATGTGGATTCTGCGCCTCGGCCTCGTTCGGCTGCCGCGTCGACAGTGAATCGTCGAGTTGCTGCGGTGCGGGCGTTGTTCGAGTACTTGGTGATGACCGAACGGCGTGTCGACAATCCGGTCCCATCGCCGCGGCGCCGCGCTTGCGCGACCCGATCCAAAATGCAGGTTTGCCGTTGGGGGTCGGCCCCCTGGTTGCTGGTTGGCTGGTTTGCTTTTAGGCTGAAGCCACTGCCGTGCTCGGACGGCTTTTGGG
>CAZOIX010000287.1:0-5728 GCA_964579685.1 uncultured Mycobacterium sp. | reverse complement strand
GGGGTTGCGCTCGGAGAAGACGCGCAGCTCGTCACCGTCGATGACCAGGCCGCCCGCCGACGTCTCATGGACGGTGCGCAGGCGATCGGGTGGGCGGCGCGGCCGTGACTTGCCCGGCTTGGGCGCCGGGTTCGACTGGTCGTCCTTGCCGGCCAGGACGGAGGCGCCGTGGTGATCCGCGGGGCCGGCGCTCTTCGAGGCGTCCGCTTCGGAAGGACCTGCGGCGCGCCGGCCGCGACGACGCCTGCGGCGCCGCCGGGGTTTGGCCTGTTCGCCGTCCGACACCCAAGCGATAGTAGCTGGCATGAAGTTTGGCTCCCGCCGCACTCACCGGTCGTAACTGACCCGTTGCCGATTAGGCTGTCCGAACGTGCCCGAATCAGCTTCTGACGCCGAACTGCTTGCCGCGGCGCAGGTTGCGCTGAATCGGCATCGCGATGTGTTGCGCGACCTCGGTCGCGTGTTCGCCGATGCCGGTCATGACCTCTACCTCGTCGGCGGCAGCGTCCGCGATGCGCTGCTGGGCAGACTCGGCAATGACCTGGACTTCACCACCGACGCCCGGCCCGAGCAGATGCAGAAGTTTCTGCGCGGATGGGCTGAGGCGCTGTGGGACACCGGCATTGAATTCGGCACGCTCGGGGTCGGCAAGGCGGGCCACCGCATGGAGATCACCACGTACCGCGCCGACACCTACGACCAGGTGTCGCGCCATCCGGAGGTGCGGTTCGGCGACCGCCTCGACGACGATCTGGTGCGCCGCGATTTCACCGCCAACGCGATGGCGGTCCGGATCACCGCCGACGGTGCGGGCGAGTTCCACGATCCGCTCGGCGGGTTGGCCGCGGTGCGGGCCAAGACACTGGACACCCCGGCCGCACCGGAGAGGTCCTTCGGCGACGATCCGCTGCGGATGCTGCGCGCCGCACGTTTCGTCTCGCAACTGCGTTTCTCCGTGGCACCACGCGTGCTGGCCGCGCTGACCGAGATGGCTCCCCAGTTGGAGCGCATCTCCGCAGAACGGGTGGCCGCCGAACTGGACAAGCTGCTGCTGGGCGCGGACCCGGTCGCCGGAATCGACCTGATGGTGCAGACCGGGCTGGGAGATGTGGTGTTGCCGGAGGTGGGCGCCATGCGGATGGCCATCGACGAACACCATCAGCACAAGGACGTCTACTGGCATTCGCTGACGGTGTTGCGCCAGGCGATGGACCTGGAAACCGAGGGCGGTGACCTGGTGCTGCGCTGGGCGGCGCTGCTGCACGACATCGGTAAGCCGTCCACCCGCAGGCACGAGCCCGACGGCGGCGTGAGCTTTCACCACCACGAAGTGGTGGGCGCGAAGATGGCGCGCAAGCGGATGCGTGCGCTGAAGTATTCGAAGCACATGATCGACGACGTGTCCCAGCTGGTGTACCTGCACCTGCGCTTCCACGGTTACGCCGACGGCAATGGCACCGGCCGGTGGAGCGATTCGGCGGTACGCCGCTATGTCACCGACGCCGGCCCGCTGCTGCCCCGATTGCACAAGCTGGTCCGGGCCGACTGCACCACCCGGAACAAACGGCGTGCGGCCCGGCTGCAGGCGGCGTACGACGATCTGGAGAAACGGATCGCGGAGCTGGCCGAGAAGGAAGACCTGGCGCGGGTACGGCCGGACCTGGACGGCAACGAGATCATGCGACTCCTCGACATCCCGGCGGGACCCCAGGTCGGTGAGGCGTGGCGGTATCTGAAGGAGCTGCGCCTCGACCGCGGCCCGCTCTCGCATGAGCAGGCCGTCGACGAGTTGACGAAGTGGTGGAACGCGCGGGGCGACCGCACCTCTGACGGTCATGGAGTACTGCCTCGGTGACGGCGACGGCTCGGCCACCATGTGGACGACGCAGCCCGATATCGACCTCAACGGTGACGGCGTGTTCGACGCCGCGGGCCTGGATTTCGACGGCGATGGTCTGCTCGACGACGCGATGGCCGACCTGGACGCCGACGGCGTCGCCGACCACCTGGTGCGCGATCACCTCGCGGGGGCCACGTACTTCACCGATGACGGCACCGGCACCTGGGCGGTAGGTCTGGACGGGTCCGGCCTGTTGAGGTGGTTCGGGCTGGACGGGGTGGAGCACAGCGGCGGGTCGGTGGTCGACGTCGATGCCGACGGCCAGGCCGACGACCGACTCCTCGACGGCGACGGCAACGGGCTGGCCGACCGCGCGATCGGCGGCGGGCACGCCTACGTCGACACCGACGGCGACGGCCGGTGGGACATCAAGCTGAGCGATCGCGACGCCGACGGGAAGGCCGACGGGGCCGACGAGTTGTGACTACGCGCCGCGGCCCGCCCCGGGCGGACCGGCGAACGCCTGCGCGATGCCCAGCCACCGCTCGGCGTCCTCGCCGACCGCGGTGACGTCCAGTTCCGACCGCGGCCTGCGCTGTGTGACGAGCATGCAGAAATCCTGCGCCGAGCCGGTGACCCGCTGGGCGGCGTCCTCGGGGCCCCACGACCATGTCGAACCATCGGGCGCGCGCAGCGCGACCCCGAACATCTCCGCCGGCGGGGTGAGGCCGTTGACGGTGAAGGCGAAGTCGCGCGTGCGCACGCCGATGTGGGCGATGGAGCGCAGCCGCGCGGTCGGCGGCCTGTCGACGCCGAGCGCGTCGGCCACGTCGAGGCCGTGTGCCCACGTCTCCATCAGCCGTGCGGTGGCCATCGATGCGGCGCTCATCGGCGGCCCGAACCACGGCAGCTTGCGGCCCTCGGCCACCGTGAGGAGTTCCGCGTGCAGCCGGCCCCGGGTACTGCGCCAGTCGGTCAACAGGTCAGCCGGAGGTGTCGCGGCGAGTGCCTCGGCGCCCGCATCGACAAAGCCGAGCGGGTCTTTTGCCGCCTCGTCGAGTAGGGCGCTGAACGCGGCCTCGTCGGTGACGGCGGTCAGCGCGACGCGATCGGTCCACAACAGGTGGGCGATCTGATGGGCGATCGTCCACCCCGGTGACGGTGTGGGCAGCGCCCAACGGTCGGCGGGAAGGTCGGCCACCAGCGCGTCCAGTTCATCGCTCTCGGCGCGCAGATCGGTGACCATCGGCTCGGCACCAGCCATGCCGGCCACCTTAGCCCGAGGGTCGTCGGGTCCTGCGGCCGAGCGCGGCGTGGGCGGCCAGGCCGAGCAGGTAGACACCCGACCCGGCGAGGACGAGTCCGGGCTGGTGCCCGTCGGCCGGAATCACCGCGGCGGCCAGCGTGACGGCGATGATGAACGAGATCCAGAACAGCGCGTCCTGGACGGTGAACACGTGGCCGCGCAACGCGTCGTCGACGTCCAGCTGCATCGCGCTGTCGGCGCACAGCTTGACCACCTGTCCGGCCAGCCCGAGAAGGAAGCCGCAGACGAGCATCACCGGCAGCTGCAGGCCGACGCCGGCGAGCTGGATCATCGCCGCCAGGGCGAGGGACCCGTTGGCAGTGGCATAGCGGCCCCAGCGGGCGACGGCCACCGGCATCACCGCGGCGGCCAGAAACTGGCCGATACCCACGGCCGCGAAGAACGCCGCCGTGGTGCCCAGCCCCGCCACGTCGCCGGTATCGGCGTGGCGGACGAGGACGAATACCAGCAGGCTGTTGATGCCGAGCGCCATGCGATGCGCGGCGAGCCCGGACAGCGTCGCGGCCACCGTCGGCACCGACGCCACCGTGCGCGCACCGTGCATCCACCCGGTGGTCACCGCGTACACCACGGACCCGTGGATCGCGCGCACGCTGTCGTCGGGGCCGAGCAGGTGTGGAGCAAAGCGCCACGACAGCCACAGCGCAATCGCCACCGGGATCGCGACGAGAAAGATGATCGCCGAGGCGCCGACGTCGTTGGCACCGAACAACCACCGCGGGACCAGCATGAACATGGCACCGAGGAACGCGGCCGCCCCTCCCGCCGCGGTGGCGATCGAGTTCATCGACACCACCTGCTCGCGCGGCACGACGTGCGGAAGCGCCGCGGACAGGCCTGAGGACACGAAGCGGGTGAATCCGTTGACGATCAGCGCGGCGATCAGGATCCACTGGTTGTCCGCGCTGACCGCGAGCAACGAGGCGACCGCTGCCACCATGACCAGGCGCCCGAGGTTGGCCCCGACGAGCACCAGGCGCCGGTCCCAGCGGTCCAGCAGCGCGCCGGCGAACGGGCCGAGCAGCGAGTAGGGCAGATAGAGCACCGCGAACGAGCCGGCGAACTCCCACGGCGTCGCGGCCCGCTCGGTGCTGAACAGGAGCCCTCCCGCCAGACCCGCGGCGAACAGGCCGTCGCCGAACTGACTGACCAGCCGGAGCTCGAGCAGCCGCCGGAATTCGGGGAGAGTGCGCACCGATTGCCACAAGGCGATCAGCGCGCGCGCGTCAGCCACAGAAAGTCCGTCCTGTTGTCTGGCGGGGCGATCGCTGCCCCCCGAACCACAGTACAAATATCCGCCGCGGGCGAGGTTTGTTCGCCACGTTGACAGGTCGCTGGTGCGATGATGGTCAGGTGGCGCATTCAGAGGACCCGGAGGATTTCGTCGCGCCTGCGAAGCACCGGGTGCGGGCAGGCACGCTTCTTCTCGCCAATACCGATCTCCTGGAGCCGACCTTTCGGCGCAGCGTCATCTACATCGTCGAGCACAACGACGGCGGAACGCTGGGCGTGGTGCTGAACCGGCCCAGCGAGACCGCGGTGTACAACGTGCTTCCGCAGTGGGCGAAGCTGGCCACCAAACCCAAGACCATGTTCATCGGGGGGCCGGTCAAACGCGACGCCGCACTGTGCCTGGCGACGCTGCGGGTCGGCGTGGACCCCGCCGGACTACCCGGGCTCCGGCATGTGCAGGGCCGCATGGCGATGGTGGATCTGGACGCCGACCCCGACGCGGTCGCGCCGGTGGTCGAGGGGGTGCGGATCTTCGCTGGGTACTCGGGCTGGACCATCGGCCAGCTGGAAGGCGAAATCGAACGTGACGACTGGATTGTGCTGTCCGCGTTGCCATCCGACGTCCTCTCCGAGCCCCGCATCGATCTGTGGGCGAAGGTCCTGCGCCGTCAGCCGCTGCCGCTGTCGATGCTCGCGACCCATCCGATCGACGTCAGCCGGAACTGAAAGCCGGGCTGCGCCAGTACTTTCAGCCGCAGGACAGCGTGCACGTCGCGCAGGCGCCACCGCAGCCGTCCGCCGCCGCTGATGGCCTGCCGGCGATGGCCTTCGCCGCCTGCCAGCAACCCGCCGCCACGGTGCTCACGGCACCGACCACACACACCACCACGACGAGCAGCGCGGCGTCCGGACGGCTCGAGAGTGCGACGGTGCCCCCCGCCGCGAGCATGGCCGCTGCGGCGAGTTGGGTGGGAGCGACCCCACGAAGCACCGACTGAGTCGGGTCAGCCGGGCGACGCCGTACCAGCAGCCACACGCCGAGGCCGGCGACGACGACCGCGGCACACCAGCAGAGCACCGCGACGACGAACATGGGCCACACAATACGAGGCCGCCGCGCCTGGTGCGGGGTGGGCGTCCCCCCGGGCGCCAGGCTTCGCCCGGGGGACGACGGCTCTATCCCTGCAGCCCCAACATCTGCGGCGCGGTGACCGCTGCGGGGACGGCGGGAGCTGGAGGTGCCGCGGCGGGCGCGGCAGGCGCAGGCGGCGCGGCGGGTGCAGGCGGGGCGGCCGCCGGTGCCGGTGGGGTGGCTCCGGGGACGCTGA
>CAZOIX010000286.1:4641-5735 GCA_964579685.1 uncultured Mycobacterium sp. | reverse complement strand
AGGCGACGGACCGGGCGGGCCGGGTGGGCGAGGTGGGCCCGGCGCCGCCGTCGACAACTCGACGCTGGAGAATCTCGTCAAGGGCGCAGACAACCGTTGGGCCGCAGCCACCGTCGGCTCGATGGGGGCAAGCAGTCTGGAGCTCAAGACGGGCGCATCGATCATGGCGATCGGCGGATTCAGCGGCGCCGACGATTCGCCGACGCTCGAGCAGTTCCAGGCCTACGTCGCCAACCATGACGTGCGGTACTTCATTTCCAGCGGCGGTCCCGCCTGGCGGGATTCGGGCACGGCGAACGACATCACGACGTGGGTGGAGCAGAACTTCATGCCGATCGATGTCGCCGGAACCACGGTCTACGACCTCGACGCTCCCGTCGGCGGGTGATGTGTTGCGCCGATTCGATCGGGCTGATTTTCTTCGGCTCGGACCCGGTGTCTCGGCGATACAGTCGGGGGATGTCTGTGACCGACGAGTACCTGAAGAACAACGAGGCCTATGCGAGCACCTTCACCGGCCCGCTGCCCTTGCCCCCGAGCAAGCACGTCGCGGTGGTGGCGTGTATGGACGCCAGGCTCGACGTGTACCGGATACTCGGCCTCGGTGACGGGGAGGCCCATGTCATCCGCAACGCCGGGGGCGTCGTCACCGACGACGAGATCCGCTCGCTGGCCATCAGTCAGCGACTGCTCGGCACCAAAGAGATCATCCTGATCCACCACACCGACTGCGGCATGCTGACCTTCACCGACGACGGATTCAAACAGCAGATCCAGGACGACACCGGCATCAAGCCGGAGTGGGCGGCCGAGGCGTTCGTCGACATCGATGAGGATGTGCGGCAGTCGCTACGCCGCATCGAGGCCAGCCCGTTCGTCACCAAACATGAGTCCCTGCGGGGGTTCGTCTTCGACGTCGCGACGGGCCGTCTCAACGAGGTGACGCTGTAGCCACCAGCACCTCTCCGCCAGCGTGCGTGTCTGCACACGACACGCCGCGCTAATTCAGCATTTCGTGCACGCTCGCGCCACTGTCAGCCGACTTTGTAGGTGGCGATCGCCTTCGCGACTGCGTCGCCATCCGGGGTGACCAC
>CAZOIX010000286.1:0-4631 GCA_964579685.1 uncultured Mycobacterium sp. | reverse complement strand
CGACGTCGCAGTTCACCAACGTCCTGCCGCGACGCAGGACCCGCCCGATCGCGATCAAGTCGGTGGCGCGCGCCGGCGCCAGGAACTGCATCGACATCGACGTAGTCACGCCGCGCAGCGAGTCGGGCACCTGCGCGCCTGCCCAGGCGGTGGCCATCACCGCGACATCGGCCAGAGCCGCGATAGCGCCGCCGTGGACCATGTCGCCGACCGTGACGTTGGATTCGTCCCACGGCAGGCGCAGGCGTACCTCGTCGCCGTCAAGAACCTCGGCGACAATGCCCAGTTTCGTGACGAAAGGTGACGCAGGAATGAGCTGAGCCATGACGTCAGCGCCGGTCTGCGGCGGGGTAGTGGTTGACATGCCTTCAGTATCGGCAGCCGATCAATTACCTCCGGGGTAGTGGCATCGCGGGCCGGACCCGCGCGCAGCCGCGGACGTTGACAGAGCAGGCCGACCCTGGTTTCATAGCTGGTTATGCAGATGAATTTGGTCATTTCTACCAACTTTACGAGGAAATGATGACCGACGTCGCCGAGCAACTCAATGCGGGCCGATATGAGCTGAGCCATCTGCGCTCGCTGGAAGCCGAGGCCATCCACATCATTCGCGAGGTGGCCGCCGAATTCGAGAAGCCGGTCCTGCTGTTCTCGGGCGGCAAGGACTCCATCGTCATGTTGAATCTGGCGCTGAAGGCGTTCCGGCCCGGGCGGCTGCCGTTTCCGGTGATGCACGTCGACACCGGGCACAACTTCGAAGAGGTGCTGCAGACGCGTGACGAACTCGTCGCGGAATCCGGTGTGCGACTCGTGGTCGCCAAGGTTCAGGACGACATCGACGCCGGCCGTGTCGTGGAGACGATTCCGTCGCGCAACCCGATGCAGACCTTCACGCTGCTGCGCGCCATCCGGGAGAACAAGTTCGACGCCGCCTTCGGCGGTGCTCGCCGCGACGAGGAGAAGGCGCGCGCCAAGGAGCGGGTGTTCTCCTTCCGCGACGAGTTCGGCCAGTGGGACCCCAAGGCGCAGCGGCCCGAGTTGTGGAACCTGTACAACGGCCGCCATCACAAGGGCGAACACATCCGGGTGTTCCCGCTGTCGAACTGGACCGAGTTCGACATCTGGTCCTACATCGGCGCCGAGAAGATCAAGCTGCCCTCCATCTACTACGCGCATCAGCGGCAGGTCTTCGAACGTGACGGGATGCTGCTGGCCGTGCACAAGTATCTGCAGCCGCGCAAGGACGAGCAGATCGTGGAGAAGACCGTGCGGTTCCGCACCGTCGGCGACGTCACCTGCACCGGCTGCGTGGAATCGCTGGCGGGAACGGTGTCCGAGGTGATCGCCGAGACCGCGGTCTCACGCCTGACCGAACGCGGGGCCACCCGCGCCGACGACCGCATCTCCGAAGCAGGCATGGAAGACCGAAAAAGAGAGGGCTACTTCTGATGGCGACGCTACTGCGCATCGCGACGGCTGGTTCCGTCGACGACGGCAAGTCGACCCTCATCGGCCGGCTGCTGTACGACTCCAAGGCTGTCATGGAGGATCAACTCGCCGCGGTCGAGCGCACCTCCAAAGAGCGTGGACACGATTACACCGACCTGGCGCTGGTGACCGACGGCCTGCGTGCCGAGCGAGAGCAAGGCATCACGATCGACGTCGCGTACCGCTACTTCGCCACGGCCAAACGCAAATTCATCATCGCCGACACGCCAGGACACGTTCAGTACACCCGCAACATGGTGACCGGTACGTCGACGGCTCAACTGGCCATCGTGCTCGTCGATGCTCGCCACGGTCTGCTGGAGCAGTCGCGTCGGCACGCCTTCCTGGCCTCGCTCCTCGGTATCCGGCACATCGTGCTGGCGGTCAACAAGATGGATCTCGTCGACTGGGATGAGGAGCGATTCAACAAGATCCGCGACGACTTCCACGAATTCGCCGCACGGCTGGACATTCACGATGTGACGACGATTCCGATGTCGGCGCTCAAGGGCGACAACGTGGTGACCAAATCGGATATCACGCCGTGGTATGACGGGCCCGCGCTGCTGTCCCACCTCGAAGACGTCTACATCGCCGGCGACCGCAACCTCGTCGACGTGCGTTTCCCGGTGCAGTACGTCATCCGGCCGCAGACCCATGAGCATGCCGACCACCGCAGCTATGCCGGCACCGTCGCCAGCGGTGTGATGCGTCCCGGCGACGAGGTCGTCGTTCTGCCCACGGGCAAGACGAGCCGCATCACTGCGATCGAGGGGCCCGGCGGCCCTGTCGCCGAGGCCTTTCCGCCGATGGCGGTCTCGGTCAGCCTGGCCGACGACATCGACATCTCGCGCGGCGACATGATCGCCCGGCCGAACAACCAGCCCAGGGTGGCCCAGGAATTCGATGCCACGGTGTGTTGGATGGCCGACGAGTCCACGCTGGAACCCGGACGCGACTACATCGTCAAGCACACCACCCGTACCACCAGGGCCAAGGTCACGGCGCTGGACTACCGCCTCGACGTCAACACCCTGCATCGGGATAAGACCGCCACGGCACTGAAACTCAATGAGCTGGGCCGCATTTCGCTACGCACGCAGGTGCCGATACTGCTGGACGAATACAGTCGCAACGCGACCACCGGGTCGTTCATCCTGATCGACCCGAACACCAACGGCACCGTCGCCGCGGGCATGATTCTGCCGTACGTCACGGCGCGCACCGCCAGCCCCAACACCGTGCGTCACGAATCGTTGTGCAAGGCCGAGGACCGCTTGTCGAAGGGCAGGACCGTGTGGTTCACCGGGCTGTCCGGCTCCGGAAAGTCCTCGGTGGCGATGCTCGTGGAACAGAAGCTGCTCGAAAAAGGGGTACCGGCTTATGTTCTCGACGGCGACAACCTGCGCCATGGCCTCAATGCCGACCTCGGGTTCTCCATGGCCGACCGCGCCGAGAATCAGCGGCGGCTGGCGCACATCGCGGCCATCCTCGCCGACTCCGGTCAGGTTGTTCTGGTCCCCGCCATCAGCCCTCTCGCTGAGCACCGAGCTCTGGCGCGGCAGGTCACCACAGAAGCCGGTCTCGACTTCTTCGAGGTGTTCTGCGACACCCCGCTGGAGGACTGCGAACGGCGCGATCCGAAAGGGTTGTACGCCAAGGCACGCGCGGGCGAGATCACGCATTTCACCGGGATCGACAGCCCGTACCAGCGACCGAAGAACCCCGACCTGAGGCTCACTCCCGAGCGCACGCCGGATGAGCTCGCCGACAGAGTGGTCGAACTGCTGGAAACCACGCAGTGAGCGACCACGACGTCGCCGCCCGGTTGGCGACAGAGGCGGGCAAGCTGCTGCTCGACGTGCGCGACGAGCTTGCGGAGGCCAGCCAGGACGAGCGGAAGGCGGCGGGGGACAAGCGGTCCCACGACTTCCTGATGGCGGCACTGGCCGCCGAGCGGCCGGGCGACGCGGTGCTGTCCGAGGAAGGTGCGGACAACCCGATTCGGTTGTCGGCAGATCGAGTGTGGATCGTCGACCCGCTCGACGGCACGAGGGAGTTCTCCGAACCGGGCCGCGTCGACTGGGCGGTTCACGTCGCCCTGTGGCAGTCGGGTGAGCTGGTTGCCGGCGCGGTTGCCCTTCCGGCGCAGGGCATCACGCTCGCCACTCCGACCGTTGACGCCCCGCCGCCTGCGCCCGTCCAGCCGCGCGTGGTGGTGTCGCGTACGAGGCCGCCCGCTGTGGCGCTGGACGTGCGTGACGCATTGGGTGGAGTACTGGTCGAAATGGGCTCGGCGGGGGCCAAGGTCGCTTCCGTCGTGCAGGGGCTCTCGGATGTGTACGTACACGCCGGCGGCCAGTACGAATGGGATTCCGCGGCGCCCGTCGCCGTGGCTCGTGCGGCCGGGCTGCACACCTAGCGCATCGACGGGTCACCACTGATCTACAACAGGCGTGACCCCAAGCTGCCAGACGTGGTGGTGTGCCGCCCCGAACTCGCCGAGGCCGTGCTCGACGTGACGCGTGATTGACTGGCCTCATGCGGATGTCGGCCAAAGCTGAGTACGCCGTCCGCGCGATGGTTCAGCTGGCTACGGCCGACGAGGGTGCGGTGGTCAAGACCGACGATCTGGCGAGGGCGCAGGGCATCCCGCCCCAGTTCCTCGTCGACATCCTCTCCGACCTGCGAACCGATCGTCTCGTTCGCAGTCATCGTGGCCGCGACGGCGGATATGCACTGGCCCGGTCCGCGGCCGAGATCAGCATCGCCGACGTGTTGAGGTGCATCGACGGGCCCCTGGCCAGTGTGCGCGACATCGGTCTGGGTGACCTTCCCTACACCGGCCCCACCACGGCACTGACCGATGTATGGCGGGCGCTGCGGGCCAGCATGCGATCGGTCCTCGAACAGACCAGCCTGGCCGAAGTCGCCGCGGGCACCTTGCCCCAGCATGTCGGCGCGCTGGCCGACGACTATCGCGCGCAGGAGGAGCGGCGGGGCCACACCCTGGGTTAGCGCCGACGCCGTTTCGCGGCGCGCATGGCAATCCCGTCCAACAGCATGCGCAGGCCGCGGTCGAAGTCGTCGTGCACGGCGACCTCGACGGCGACCTGGGAGAGCGCCTCGACGTTGGGGTGGGC
>CAZOIX010000285.1:1751-5766 GCA_964579685.1 uncultured Mycobacterium sp. | reverse complement strand
GTTCCAAGGACACCTGGGTGCTGGCCTCGCGGGCGTCGGTGGCCGACCGCGAGCTCGCCGCGGCAGAAGTGGTCCGGTCATTGCCCAAGGCGCCCAAGGCGTCCAAGAACGAGAACGGCGACAGTTCACAACAGCAGCAACAGCAGCAGTCGCAGCCCCTCCGCGTCGCGAACGGGTCTCCACAAAGTCAGCAACAGCAGCAACAACAACAGCAGCAACAGCAGCTGAATGGGAGCCAATAATGTTGGCCCGCAACGCGGAATCGCTGTACTGGATCGGGCGCTACGTGGAGCGTGCCGACGATACCGCCCGCATTCTCGATGTGACGGTCCACCAGCTGCTGGAGGACTCCAGCGTCGACCCGGACCAGGCCTCGCGCACCCTGCTGCGGGTGCTGGGCATCGAAACGCCCAAACAGTCGTTGGACGTGTGGTCGTTGACCGACATCGTCGCCTTCAGCCGCGACACGCAGGGGGCATGTTCGATCGTCGAGGCCATCTCCGCCGCTCGCGAGAACGCCCGCGGCGCGCGCGAGGTCACCTCGACCGAGATCTGGGAGTGTCTCAACACCACTTACAATTCGCTCGCCGAACGCGAACGCGCGGCGAAACGCCTTGGGCCACACGAGTTCCTGTCATTCGTCGAGGGCCGCGCGGCCATGTTCGCCGGGTTGGCGGACTCGACGCTCAGCCGCGACGACGGCTATCGGTTCATGGTGCTGGGCCGCGCGATCGAACGGGTCGACATGACCGTGCGGCTGCTGCTGTCTCGTGTCGGCGACAGCGCTTCGTCTCCGGCGTGGGTGACGGTGCTGCGCTCGGCGGGCGCGCACGACACCTATCTACGTACCTACCGAGGCGTAATGGACGCAGGTCGGGTGGTGCAGTTCATGCTGCTGGACCGGCTTTTCCCGCGGTCGGTCATGTACTCGCTGCGGCTGGCCGAACACAGCCTCGACGAACTCCATCACCGGGCCCTCAACCGCGTCGGCGCCACCGCAGAGACCCAGCGTCTCCTGGGCCGCGCGCGCAGCGAGTTGGAGTTCCTGCACCCGGGCATGCTTCTCGAGTCGCTCGAGGAGCGTCTCGCCGGCTTGCAGAAGATGTGCGCCGACGTCGGAGAGGCGTTGGCGCTGGAGTACTTCCACTCCGCACCATGGGTCGCTTGGACGGACGCCGGACGCCATGGCGAACTGGTCATCGAGGAGGGCGAAGTCTGATGTGGCGGCTGAGGGTGGTGCATTCCACCGGCTACGCGTACAAGTCGCCGGTGACCGCATCCTTCAACGAGGCCAGGCTGACACCGCGATCGGATTCCCGGCAGAACGTCATCCTGAACCGCGTCGAAACCATTCCCGCGACAAGGTCATACCGCTACGTCGACTACTGGGGCACCGCGGTGACGGCGTTCGACCTGCACGCCCCCCACACCGAGCTCGAGGTGATCTCGTCGTCGGTGGTGGAGACCGACCGCGGTGATATGCCCACCGACGACGTCAAGTGGGAGGACCTGCACACCGCGGCGGTGATCGACCGCTTTGACGAGGTTCTCAGCCCGACGGACTACACACCGGAGAGCAAGCGGATCGCGCGGGTGGGGCAGCGCATCGCCAAGTATCACGATCCGCTCGAGGCGGTGACCGCCGCGGCGAACTGGGTGCACAGCGAGCTCGAGTACGTCCCCGGCACCACCGGCGTGCATTCGTCCGGCCTGGATGCGCACCGCGAGGGCAAGGGCGTCTGCCAGGACTTCGCCCACCTGACGCTGATCCTGTTGCGCAGCATGGGGATTCCCGGCCGTTACGTCTCGGGGTATCTGCACCCGAACAAGAAGGCCAAGATCGACGACACCATCGACGGCCAGAGTCACGCGTGGGTGCAGGCGTGGACGGGTGGCTGGTGGAACTACGACCCCACCAACGACACCGAGATCAACGAGCAGTACATCAGCGTCGGTGTCGGCCGAGACTATTCGGATGTCAGCCCGCTCAAGGGCATCTACTCCGGTGAAGGCTCGACCGACCTCGACGTCGTCGTGGAGATCACCCGATTGGCCTAGCGCACTACGCCCCGAGTGTGCGCTGAATATCGCCCTTCATCGCTCTCAACTGCGCGCCCCAGTAGGCCCAATCGTGGATACCGGTCGGCGGGAAGTTGAACGTGCCGTTGTTGCCACCCGCAGCCACGTAGACGCGCTGGAAATTCTTGTTGCTGTCCAGCGTGATGCTCTCGAGCACCTGGCCGGGCAGACCGGTGTCGCCCAGGTCGCCGGGTCGGCCGCTGCCGCAGTACACCCAGATCCGGGTGCCGTTGCTGACCAGCCGGTCGACGTTGACGGTGGGGTCGTTGCGTTGCCACGCCGGACCGCCGCCCGGCCCCCACATCGCGTTCGCGTCGAATCCGCCCGCGTCACGCATGGAGATGCCCACCAGCGCAGGCCAGATGCCGTCGGACAGATTCAAGAAGCCCGACAGCGATCCGGCGAAGATGAACTGCGCAGGGTGGTAGGCGGCCAGGATCAACGCCGAGCTACCCGACATGGACAGACCCACCACGGCGTTGCCGGTGGGGGAGACGCCCTTGTTGGCCGACAGGTAGGCGGGCAGCTCGGAGGTCAGGAAGGTTTCCCACTGATAGTTATAGGTGGTGCCGTTGCCGACTGCCGGCTGCTGCCAGTTGGTGTAGAAGCTCGACATCCCGCCGACGGGCATCACCACGGACAAGCCGGACTGGTAGTAGTCCTCGAACGCGGTGGTCTCGATATCCCAACCGCTGTTGTCGTCGCGGGCCCGCAGGCCGTCGAGCAGGTAGACCGCGTGGGCCCCGCCGCCCTGGAACCTGACGGGGATGTCGCGGCCCATCGCCGCGGACGGCACCATCAGCGTCTCGACGGGTAGACCCGGCCGGGAGTAGGCGGCGGCCGATCCCGAACCGCCCGCCACCGCGATCACCGCGGGTAGCACGAGGGCCACCAGGACGCCTGCGCAGAACCTGCGCGTCATTCTGCTCATTGAGGTCATGTGATTCGCACAACTTTCGACTACATGCCGCATCACGTGCGGTCTTCGATTTCTCTGATCCACAGGCCGGCGCTCCCGACGCTGCCGGTTCAGGTGCTACTGCTTCACACCTGCCGTGGTGGCCAGCGATAATGCCACGTTACGAGTCCCGGCGCCGTTGCGCCGGGATCGTCATTCTTCGGTCATGACTGTGACGGCTTGGCGCAGACGCCGGGGTGAACCTCGACACGGAGCAGATCGTCACCGAGTTCGATCTGCCGGTCGAATTCCTTGGCCGCCAGGGCGCGCCACTGATCCTCCTGGCCGGGCACGATGCTCGGCACATAGTGGGTGAGGATGAGAATGCCGACCCCGGCCCTTGTCGCGGTCGCGGCTGCTTCCTCGACCGAGGAGTGATAGTCGCAGATGTCGCGAATGCGCTGCATCGGCATCGCGTCGATCAGGTCTTTGCGAATCACGGTGTGTACCAACGCACCTGCACCGGATGCGAGGGCGTCCAGGCTCTCGCACGGCACGGTATCGCCGGCCAGCACCACCGACGCGCCGCCGTGCTCGATACGGAAGCCGATGGTGGGGGCCACCGGACGGTGGTCGGTCGGGGCGACCCGGATCTGTACGCCGTCGTGATCCCACACCGGGCCGTCGGTGTATTCGCGCACCTCCACCGGCGGCGGCGCGTTCAGATCCGCGTGATGAGCGATGCGGTAGCCGATGTCGAATCCGAATGCCCGCAGCGTCGCGTCGACCACCTCTGCGGTGCCGGGGGGACCGATGATGAGCAACGGCTCGGGATCGGGTGTGAAGGTGGAGACCCAGCGGGTGATGATCAGGTCGCCCAGATCGGCGATGTGGTCGCTGTGGAGATGCGTCAGCAGCAGCGCGGTCAGCCCGCCGGCACCCGCTCCGGCGGCCGTCAGCCGCTGCTGTACACCGCGGCCGCAGTCGACCAGGAACGTCTGCCCGCCCGCCCGCACGAGCGTAGAGGGACCCGCTCGG
>CAZOIX010000285.1:0-1741 GCA_964579685.1 uncultured Mycobacterium sp. | reverse complement strand
TTCCAGTACCGAGAAGCGTGACCTCTATCATTGTTCTAGGTATAACTGCCGGACGGGGGCGATGTGCGTTATTCGCGCCCTGCCGACACCCAACCGAGATTCGGAAAGCGGTGGCCCGTGACCGCGCCGGCGGCGGCGTCCAGCGACTCGACCTGCTCGGGCTCCAGTGTCACCGACAGCGAGCCCCGATTCTCCTCGACGCGCGCCGCGCGGCGGGTGCCCGGGATCGGCACGGCGGTCACCCCGAGGGTCCCGGCGCGGTATCGCAACCATGCCAGCGCCACTTGTGCGGGCGTGGCGCCTTGCTGGGTGGCCACCGACTTGACGAGCTCCACGACCGCGAGGTTGGCGTCCAGCGCGCCGCCGCTGAACCGGGGCATTCCGCGACGGAAGTCCGCCTGCGGCAGGTCGTCGACGGAGTTGATCGTCCCGGTGAGGAAGCCGCGACCCAGCGGCGAATAGGGGACGAACCCGACGCCGAGCTGCGCGGCGGCGGGTACGACATTGGCCTCGACGTCGCGGCTCCAGATCGACCACTCGCTTTGCACCGCCGCGATCGGGTGCACCGCAACGGCGGCCCGCAGCTCGTCGGCTGTCACCTCGGACAGCCCGAGATGGCGAACCTTGCCCGCGGCCACCAGATCCGACATGGCGCCGACCGTTTCCTCGATCGGCACACTGGTATCGCGACGGTGCATGTAGTAGAGGTCAACGACGTCGGTCCGCAGCCGCTGCAGGCTTTCATCGATGCATTGGCGCACATAGGCGGCGTCGCCGCGGGCGGCGAGCTTTCCCTGTAGTGGATTGCCGGCAATGCCGAACTTCGTTGCCAGTGTGACCTCATCGCGACGCTCCGCCAGCAGTTGGGAGATCAGCCGCTCGTTGTCCCCGTTTCCGTAGACGTTGGCGGTGTCGATGAAGGTCACGCCGAGGTCGAGGCTGCGGTGCAGCGTGGCCAGCGATTCCGCGTCGTCCACCTCGCCGTACACCGGTGTCAGGGCCATCGCGCCGAAACCGATTGCGCTGACCGATAGTTCGTCGCCCAGTTTGACCGTGGTCACGGAATTGTTGGCGGTCATCGTGTTTCCTCTCGCGTGGCGGGTCGAAAGTCAAGAAGGTTCAGCGGCCTCTATTACGTTTCTATTCCTCGAGGGTCACGGGCCGACGCCCAATTGGGACAGCAATGCCAAAACCTTTCGCGCGGCGCGACTCGGACATAGCCTGAGGTGAGGCAGTTCACGAGCGGAGGCAACGATGCGGATCGCGGACGTATTGCGGAACAAGGGTGCGTCGGTGGCCACCATCACCCCGGAGACTTCGGTGTCCGGGCTGCTCACCGAGCTTTCCGTGCACAACATCGGCGCGATGGTGGTGGTCTCGACCGACGGTGTGATCGGCATCGTGTCCGAACGCGACGTCGTTCGGGCACTTCAGCAGCGCGGCGCGGACCTGCTGCGGCAGCCGGTGTCCGAGATCATGACGACGTTCGTGGCGACCTGCGCCCCGACTGACACCGTCGACAGCCTCAGCGCCCTGATGACCACGAAGCGGGTGCGCCACATTCCGGTGATCGAGGACGGCCGGCTCACCGGGATCGTGAGTATCGGCGACGTCGTGAAGACCCGGATGGAAGAGCTCGAAGCTCAACAGGAGCAGTTGCAGGCCTACATCACCCGTGGGTGAGGTCCGGGTCGAACCCGCACTGCGCCACGATGCACGTCAGATCGGCACGGTGCTGGCG
>CAZOIX010000284.1:0-5772 GCA_964579685.1 uncultured Mycobacterium sp. | reverse complement strand
CAAGATGGGTCTGCCGGTCTTGTCGGTCATTGCCTACGTGTCGTCGTTCGGCGACGGTGTGCACACGTCGATCCCCGCTCCGGGGCTCGGTGCGCTGGCCGCCGGTCGCGGAGGCAGGGACTCCCAGTTGGCACGCTCGCTGGCCAAGCTGGGTGTGGGTGCCGACGACATCGCGGTGGTCTCCAAGCACGACACCTCGACGCTCGCGAACGACCCGAACGAGACCGAGTTGCACGAGCGGCTCGCCGACTCGATGGGCCGCTCCGCCGGTGCGCCACTGTTCGTCGTGTCGCAGAAGAGCCTGACCGGTCACTCGAAGGGTGGTGCGGCAGCGTTCCAGATGATGGGGCTGTGCCAGATCCTGCGCGACGGGGTCATCCCGCCGAACCGCAGCCTGGACTGTGTCGACGACGAACTCGCCGGCGCAGAGCACCTCGTCTGGCTGCGGGACAGCCTCAAGTTCGGCGACAAGTTCCCGCTGAAGGCCGGTCTGATCACCAGCCTCGGCTTCGGTCACGTCTCGGGCCTGGTCGCGCTGGTCCACCCGCAGGCGTTCATCGCGGCGCTGAGCCCCGATCAGCGTGAGGACTACAAGCGCAGGGCAGGTGCCCGCGTGCTCGCCGGACAGCTGCGGCTGGCGTCGGCCATCGCGGGCGGGCGGCCGCTGTACGAGAAGCCGGCAAATCGACGGTTCGACGGGGACGTGCCGGAGAAGAGGCAGGAAGCCGCAATGCTTCTGGACGCGTCGTCCCGGCTCGGTGACGACGATGTGTACCTGCCCTCAGGGCAGTGATATAGCGTCGTGCCCATGGCGGTAGTCGGAGTGGGGATCGATCTGGTTTCCATTCCCGACTTCGCCGAACAGGTCGACCAGCCGGGAACGGTGTTCGCCGAGACGTTCACGCCCGGCGAGCGGCGCGACGCCGCTGACAAGAGTTCGTCGGCGGCGCGCCACCTGGCGGCCCGCTGGGCGGCCAAGGAGGCCGTGATCAAGGCGTGGTCGGGGTCGCGGTTCGCCAAGCGGCCGGTGCTGCCGGAGGGCATCCACCGAGATATCGAGGTCGTCACCGACATGTGGGGCCGGCCGAAGGTACGTCTCACCGGCGCCATCGGCGAACACCTCAAGGACGTGACGATCCACCTGTCGATGACCCACGAAGCCGACACGGCAGCCGCTGTGGTGATTCTGGAGTCCCGGACCTAGACCGCCATGAGAAGCCGAGCTGGGCCCACACCGGAGGCCGAGCAGACGCATAACTGCCCCTCTTACGCCGAAAAAGGGCAGTTATGCGTCTGTTCGCGGTGAGGGGCCGACCAACTAACCTAGACCGCCATGAGCGATTTGGTGCAGCGGGTGCGCAACATCCTGCCCGAAGTCCGGCAGGACCTCGAGGACTTGGTGCGCATCGAATCGGTCTGGGCGGATCCGGCACGGCGGGGCGAAGTGCAGCGCAGCGCCGATGCCGTGGCGAAGCTGTTGTCGGACGCCGGCTTTGACGATGTCCGGATCGTCAGTGAGGGCGGCGCCCCCGCCGTCATCGCCAGGCACCCGGCGCCCCCGGGTGCGCCCACAGTCCTGCTCTATGCCCATCACGACGTGCAGCCAGAGGGTGATCACACACAGTGGAACTCGCCTCCCTTTCAACCGACCGAACGTGACGGCCGCCTGTACGGCCGCGGCACGGCCGATGACAAGGCAGGTATCGCAACGCATTTGGCGGCCTTCCGTGCTCACGATGGCAATCCGCCGGTCGGTGTGACGGTGTTCGTCGAGGGGGAGGAGGAGTCGGGGTCGCCCTCGCTGTCCCGGCTGCTGGCGGCGCATCGCGAGACGCTGGCCTCCGATGTGATCGTGATCGCCGACTCGGATAACTGGAGTACCGACGTGCCTTCGCTGACGGTATCGCTGCGCGGCCTGGCCGACTGTGTCGTCGAGGTGTCGACGCTGGATCACGGGCTGCACTCCGGATTGTGGGGCGGTGTGGTTCCTGACGCGTTGACCGTGCTCGTGCGATTGCTGGCCAGCCTGCACGATGACAAAGGCAACGTGGCCGTCCAGGGACTGCACGAAGCTCAGGCAGCTGATGTCGACTACCCCCCGGAGCGGCTGCGCAAGGAGGCGGGCTTGTTGGACGGTGTCCACGAGATCGGTTCTGGTTCTGTACCGCAACGACTTTGGGCCAAGCCGGCGATCTCCATCATCGGAATCGATACGACGCCGATCGACAAGGCGTCGAACACATTGATACCGCGGGCGCGGGCGAAGGTCAGCATGCGTGTGGCGCCCGGGGGCGACGCGGGAGAGCACCTGGCGGCGCTGACACGTCACCTCGAGCAGAATGCACCGTGGGGTGCGCACGTGACCGTGACACCGGGTGATGTCGGCCGGCCGTACGCCATCGATGCCAGCGGAGCGGTCTATGACGCCGCCCGCGCGGCATTCCGGCAGGCGTGGGGTGTCGAGCCGGTTGACACCGGGGTGGGCGGATCGATTCCGTTCATCGCCGAGTTCGCGGAGGCGTTCCCATCGGCCAAGATCCTGGTCACCGGTGTCGAAGACCCTGCGACACAGGCGCACAGCGTGAACGAGAGTCTGGACCTTGGTGTGCTGGAACGTGCCGCGACCGCCGAGGCGCTGCTGCTGGCGAACCTCGGGTCAGACGGATAGGTCGCGGCGCAGCTTGGCCACGTGGCCGGTGGCGCGAATGTTGTACTGCGCCACTTCGATTTTGCCCTTCTCGTCGACCACGAACGTCGAGCGGATGACGCCCTCGACCTTCTTGCCGTACATCGTCTTCTCGCCGAATGCGCCCCACGCCGTGAGCACCTCGCGGTCCGGGTCGGACAACAGCGGAAACGTCAGCTTCTGCTCGTCGCGGAACTTGGCCAGCTTGGCCGGCTTGTCGGGCGAAATTCCGAGGACGTCGAGGCCGGCGTCGTTGAGTTCGCGCAGGTTGTCGCGGAAGTCGCAAGCCTCCTTGGTACAGCCCGGCGTCGACGCGGCCGGGTAGAAGTACACGATGACTTTGCGTCCCTTGTAGTCGGAGAGCTTGACGGTCTTGCCGTCGGCGTCGGGCAGGCTGAAGGAGGGGGCCGTGGCGCCCACCTCGAGGCGAGGAGTCTGAGGCACGCGTGCGCATCCCTTCTCGTGGACCGGTTCACTTCGATTAGTGCGAGCTGATCTAGGGTAGTTGCGCAAGGCATCGGACGTGGCGCAGGGCTTGGAGCGTATGGGAGGTGGATGTGGCGGACCGCGACCCCGACACGATCAAGCAGGAGATCGACCAGGCTCGTGACCAGCTGGCGCTGACAGTGGACTCCCTGGCCGAACGCGCAAACCCCCGTCGGCTGGCCGATGATGCCAAGGCCGGGTTGGTGAGGTTCATCAAGAAGCCCGCCGTCGCGGTGTCGCTGGCAGGTGTCGGTGCTGTCGCGGTCGTGCTCGTCGTCCGCCGGATCAGGCAGCGCTGAGGTCCGTCAGCTCACCGCCGGCGCGCGGAGCGGAACAGCTCGATGAACCAGGGACTCGGCGGATTGGCCACCCGGCCGATGCGGCTGCAGTTGTACACCGCGATCGGACTCTGCGCAGTTACCTCGTCGTCGGCAAGCGGGCCCGCCGCGCCTGCTCCAAACGATGCGCCGATCTGCGCCATCAGCTAAGTCCCTGTCTCGTAGTGCCCGCTGTGCTCGCCGGGCCGGGGCTCGGACTGTCAGCTAACCCGGACTCTAGCACTATCGCCGTCTTTTGTGCAGCTTGAAACGGGAGGATGGTCGGGCAGGGTGGCCTCCGCAACGATCATTTGCCCTGCACGATCCGCTACGTAACTTGACTTATGTAAGTTCCAGCACACACTGTCCAGCGCGCGGGGCGCACGGATCAGCGTATTGACGCAAACGTAAGCTGCAACCGTCGGGTGTGCGACCGAGATGTGGCGAACGGCCGGGTTTCGACGGAACACGAAACGTTGTAGTGAGCCGCCGAAGAACCGGCAGCGAACTGCCGCTTATGGGACACTGGGGCGTTGGCGGTGCGGCCGTCGGTGACCCGCCGACCAACTCCATCTGGTGGATCGGAGAAGGGGGCGGCATGGAGGCTCAGACCTCTGCGGTCGGGTTCCTCGACACGAGCGGCGAATTCGACGACGCAGACTATGCCCGTGGCATGGCGCGGTTGGTGCAGGCGGTCCAGGAACTGTCGCTGGCACGAAGCCTGCCCGAGGTGCAGCGCATCGTTCGTACCGCTGCTCGCGAACTGACCGGCTGTGACGGCGCGACGTTCGTGTTGCGCGACGATGGCAAGTGCTACTACGCCGACGAGGATGCGATCGCCCCGCTGTGGAAGGGCAGCCGGTTTCCCCTAGAGGCATGTATCAGCGGTTGGGCGATGCTCAACCGCGATTCGGCGGTGATCCCGGATATCTATCGCGATGCCCGCATACCCCACGAGGCGTACCGGCCCACGTTCGTCAAGAGCCTGGTGATGGTCCCCATCCGCAAGCTCGACCCGATCGGGGCGATCGGCAACTACTGGGCGACGACGCGGCAGCCCTCCGAGCAGGAGGTCTCCCTACTGCAGGCCCTGGCCGATGCGACTTCGATCGCCATGGAGAACGTGCAGGTCTACTCCGAACTGGAACAACGGGTCCATGACCGAACAGTCGCGCTGGAGCGGGCCAACGAAGAGATCCGGCAGAAGACCGACCGTCTCACGGCGGGACTGGACGGTGCATCGGCCTATGTCTCGTCGATCCTGCCGGGAGAACTGGACGGGCCGGTGCGAGTGTCCTCGCGCTACCTGCCGTCCCAGCAGCTCGGCGGGGACAGCTTCGACTACCGGTGGATCGACGACGATCACCTGATCGCCTACCTGATTGACGTCTCCGGGCACGGGATCGGACCCGCACTGTTGTCGGTGTCGGTGCACAATCTGTTGCGCTCTGGCTCCCTGCCCCTGAGCACACTGCTGGCCCCTGATCAGGTGCTGGCCGAGCTCAACCAGCTGTTCGAGATGGACAAGCACGACGGGAACTACCTGACGATGTGGTTCGGGGTGTACGAGGTGTCCTCGCGCACGCTTCGCTACGCCAGCGCGGGTGCCCCGCCGGCCATCGCCGTCGGTCCCGATGCCGCCGGCACCGAGTTGTCCACCGGCGGAAAGCCTCTCGGGATGTTCGACGACGCCGTCTACACCTCGCGCAGCTACGCGGTGGAGCCAGGCTGCCGCATCCTTCTCTACAGCGACGGCGCCTATGAGGACGCCCGTGTCGACGGCCGCCCGTTGTCCCTGACGGAGTTCAAAGACCTGTTCACCCGGCTTCACGAATCGTCGCTGGACGACCTTGTCGACACACTGCGGGGTCTCACGCCGTCGGGCACCTTCACCGACGACTGTTCACTCGTCCGACTGGCATCGGGCTGACAACGCCGGCGTCAACACGGCCCGATACCGCTCGGTCGTCAGCCGAAGCGGTCGATGATCGCCTCAGCGATGAGTCCCGGCTCGTCTTCCTGAATGTAGTGCTTGGCTTCGGGTAGCTCGACTAGGACGTTGTCGGGAAACGTGTCGCGGATCCGGGGCAGATAGCGGCCGGGCGTGAACGCGAAGTCCTTCATGCCCCATACGAGCAGCGCCGGCTTGGCGCCAAGGCGTGCCGGTACCTCACGGGCCAAGCGTTCCAGCAGCGGCTTCGCCCCGAGGATCTCGTCAGGCATCTTCGCCACTCCCACGCGGGCTGCCGGCGTGGGCTGCACGGCGCGGTAGTGGTTCATGAT
>CAZOIX010000283.1:0-5772 GCA_964579685.1 uncultured Mycobacterium sp. | reverse complement strand
ACGACGCGGCGGTTCTCCTCGGCAGCGGAACGGCCATCTTCGTCACCAACATCATCGTGTTCGGCATCCTCTACTGGGAACTCGACCGCGGCGGCCCGTTCGCCCGACACACCGGCGGGCGTCCGTATCCCGACTTCCTGTTCCCCCAGATGACGAGTCCAGATGTGGCCAAACCTGATTGGCGTCCCACATTCGTCGACTATCTGTACCTCAGTATCACCAACGTGTTGGCGTTCTCGCCGACCGACACCATGCCGTTGGCCCGATGGGCCAAGCTGCTGATGACCCTGCAGGCGATGGTTGCGCTGTCGACTGCCGGGCTGGTAATCGCAAGGGCGGTAAACGTTTTGGGCTGACCGTTCCGCGAAGCGCAAGGCCGTGTCAGCGCCTGCGGTGGCCACTGAACAGGCCGTTGAGTTCGTCGAAGCTCGCGGCGTCAGCAAGGCCGGCGAAGGATCCGTCCCGCATGATTGTGCGGGCGGCCGACAGGAACGCGCCCCAGGCGACGCGCGTCAACGCGGACCCGACGCTGATCCTTCGCACACCGATGTCCGCCAAGTCGTCGACCGACAACCCCGTGTCCGACGACATCAGGACGTTGACGGGCCAGGGCGCCAGCGCGTCGACGATCGCGGCAATCTCCTCTGCCGTGCGCACACCCGGTGCATACAGCACATCCGCGCCCGCCTCGGCGAACGCCTGTAACCGCGTGATCGCCTCCCGCAGCGGATCCGGGTGACCGTAGAGGAAGCATTCGGCCCGTGCCGTCAGAAGCACGTCGGCGCCGTCGATCGCGGTGTAGGCGACACGGATCCGCTCCACCGCCTCCGGCACCGAATACAGGGGATCTTCGGCGCCACCCCTGGCATCCTCGATGGACAGGCCGGCGACCCCGGTTGCCACGCAACGCCTGACGTTGGCCGCAAGACCATCCAGATCATCGGCATAGCCCGCCTGAAAGTCGGCATTGACCGGCAGGTCAACGGCTCCCACGATCTCGGCGATATTGCTCAACGCCCCATCGACGCCAAGCGCGCTCGGAGTATCCGGCAGCCCCAGTGCGAAGCATGCGCCCGCGCTGGTGGTGGCCAGCGCCGGAAAGCCCATGGCCGCCAAGGCGATCGCCGTCCCGCGATCCCACGGATTGGGGATGACGAAGCAGCCTTGGGCGTGCAGCTCGCGAAACGACATCAGCCCAGGCAGCCGGGCCCCAACAGCGCCTTGAGATCTCCCATCAACGCCGATGATGCCGTCACCCGCAGCGATGCATCCAATTCCAGCGTTGTGATGCGCTCGCCGCTGATCAGCCGCAGATGTACCTGAGAGGTTCCGGGATGGCGGGCCAGAACTTGCTTGAGTGCGGTCACCTTGTCGACGGTGCACTGGCGCGTCGGTAGGGTCACGGCCACCGGACGATTGGCCTGAGCGCTCGAAAAGTCCGGCACAACAAGTTCATTGGCGATCAGCGAAATCCGATCGTCACGAATCGCGACCTTCGCGCCCACCAGGACAACAGCGTCGTCGGCGATTTCGGCGCCGAAAGTCGAATAGGTCTGCGGGAAGAACAGCACTTCGATGCCGCCGGTCAGATCTTCCAATTGGGCGGATGCCCACGGTAACCCGTTCTTGTTGACGCGTCGGTTCACCGACGCCAGGATGCCGCCGATCCGCACCTGGGTGTCGTTGGGGATGTCACCGTCGAGAATGGCGGGGATGGCGGTGTCGACCTGCGCCGACAGTAGGTGGGCGATGCCGTTCAGCGGATGCCCGGAAACGTAGAGGCCGAGCATCTCTCGCTCCAGCGCCAGCTTGTGCTTGTCCTCCCACTCCTCCTCGGGCACCTTGATGGTGAACACCGCGTCGGTGGCCGTATCGGCACCACCGAAGAGGTCGAATTGGCCCATCGCCTCGGCCTTTTTCGTACCGAGCACCGAATCGACGGCGTCGGTGTGAATCAGGAAGAGGCCCTTGCGCGGATGGCCGAGGGAATCGAACGCCCCCGCCTTGATCAACGATTCGGTGACCTTCTTGTTGCAGGCGCCGATGTCGATCTTGTTGAGATAGTCCGAGAAGTCGACATACTTGCCTTTGTCGGTACGCGAACCAATCAGTGAGGCAACGACATTCGCGCCGACGTTGCGCACCGCACCGAGGCCGTAGCGGATGTCCTCGCCGACCGAGGCGAAGTTCAGGCTCGATTCGTTGACGTCGGGCGGCAACACGGTGATGCCCAGCCTGCGGCAGTCCGCGAGGTAGACGGCGGCCTTGTCCTTGTCGTCGCCCACCGATGTCAGCAGTCCGGCCATGTACTCGGCCGGATAGTTGGCCTTCAGATACGCCGTCCAATAGGACACCAGCCCGTAGCCGGCGGCGTGCGACTTGTTGAACGCGTAGTCGGCGAAGGGCAGCACCGTGTCCCACAGCGCCTTGATCGCGGCGGCCGAGAATCCGTTGGCCTTCATGCCTTCAGAGAAGCCCTCGTACTCTTTGTCGAGTACCTCGCGCTTCTTTTTTCCCATGGCTTTTCGCAGAATGTCGGCTCGAGCCAGCGAATAGCTCGCCACCTTTTGCGCGATGCGCATGATCTGCTCTTGGTAGACGATCAGGCCGTACGTTTCGGCGAGGATCTCCGCCAGGGGCTCGGCCAGCTCGGGGTGGATCGGCTTGATCGCCTGGCGGTTGTTCTTACGGTCCGCGTAGTCGTTGTGGGCGTTCATGCCCATGGGGCCGGGCCGATACAGCGCGATGACAGCGACGACGTCCTCGAACCCGGTCGGCTGCATGCGGCGCAGCAGGTCGCGCATCGGTCCACCGTCCAGCTGGAAGACGCCGAGCGTGTCGCCACGGCCCAGGAGCTCGTAGGTGGCCGCGTCGTCGAGCGGCACCGACTCGAGATCGAGATCGATTCCCCTGTTGGCCTTGATGTTCTCGATCGCGTCCCCGATGATCGTCAGGTTGCGCAGGCCGAGGAAGTCCATCTTCAGCAGGCCGATCGCCTCGCACGACGGGTAGTCCCATCCGGTGATGATGGCGCCGTCCTGCGGCCGCTTCCACAGGGGAATCGCGTCGACCAGCGGCTCACTGCTCATGATCACCGCGCAGGCGTGCACACCGGCGTTGCGAACCAGGCCCTCCAGGCCGCGCGCCGTCTCGTAGATCGTGCGCACGTCGGGATCGGTGTCGATCAGCGAACGAACCTCGGCGGCTTCCTTGTACCGCTCGTGATTCGGGTCGGTGATACCGGACAGCGGGATGTCCTTGGCCATGATCGGCGGCGGCAGCGCCTTGGTGATCCGGTCGGCGATCGCGAATCCGGGCTGGCCGTAGTTGACGCGGGCCGAATCCTTGAGCGCCGCTTTGGTTTTGATGGTGCCGAAGGTGATGACCTGAGCGACCCGGTCGCTACCCCACTTGTTGGCGGCGTAGCGCAACATCTCGCCGCGGCGTCGGTCGTCGAAGTCGATGTCGATATCGGGCATCGAGACGCGTTCGGGGTTCAGGAACCGCTCGAACAGCAGACCGTACGGGATGGGATCGATGTTGGTGATACCCAGCGCATAGGCAACCAGCGAGCCGGCCGCCGAACCACGCCCAGGGCCTACCCTGATGTCCACCGAGCGCGCGTAGTTGATCAGGTCGGCGACGATGAGAAAGTAGGACGGGTAGCCCTTTTCGCAGATGACGTTGATCTCGTACTCGGCCCGGTCGAGGTAGTCACCGGGCACCGGCGTACCGGAGAAGCGGCGCTGCAGGCCGGCGTCGACCTCATGCCGCAGCCACGAGTCCGGATCGTGGCCGGCGGGCACCGGAAAGACCGGCATCCGGTCCTTCGGCGTCCAGACGTCCGCGTAGCTTCCCACCCGCTCGGCGATGAGCAGCGTGGAGTCGCAGGCGCCGGGGAGCTGGTCGTCCCACAGCGCACGCATCTCGGCGGCGGATTTGAGGTAGTAGCCGTCGCCGTCGAACTTGAAGCGGTTGGGATCCGACAGCGTCTTACCCGTTTGCACACACAGGAGAGCCTCGTGGTTGCGCGACGCATCGCGCGTGACGTAATGGCAGTCGTTGGTGGCCAGCGGCGGGATACCCAGCTTTCGGCCGATCTCCAGCAGCCCCTCGCGAACCCGGCGTTCGATGTCGAGGCCGTGGTCCATCAACTCCAGGAAGTAGTTCTCGGCACCGAAGATCTCGCGCCACCTGGCCGCCGACTCCAGCGCCTCGCGGTCATGGCCGAGCCGCAGCCGCGTCTGCACCTCGCCCGACGGGCAGCCGGTGGTGGCGATGATGCCCGTGGCATGTTCGGCGATGAGTTCGGCGTCCATCCGCGACCACTTGCCCAGCTGCCCCTCGAACGACGCCAACGACGACAGCTTGAAAAGGTTGCGCAGACCCGTGGCATTCTCGGCGACCATGGTCAGGTGGGTGTAGGAGCCGCTGCCGGAGACGTCGTCAGACTTCTGCGACGGGTCCCCCCACAGAATGCGCTTGGTGTCGAACCTGGACCCGGGAGCGATGTACGCCTCCACGCCGATGATCGGTTTGATCCCGGTTTCGGTTGCGGCGTTGTAGAACTCGCTGGCGCCGAACATGTTTCCGTGATCCGTCATGCCGATCGCGGGCATCTCGAGCCGCTGCGCCTCCGCCAGCATCGGCGTGACCTTCGCGGCACCGTCCAGCATCGAATATTCGGTGTGGTTATGCAGGTGCACGAAGGACGAGTTCATAGGGACGCCAGTCTATGACCGTGCCCCGACAGATCCCGGCGTGTCGTGCTGCGTGTCTTTGACCCCACGTTAAGCCACCGGAAACCGCCGAGCTCCTGGCTCCAAAGGGAGCCTCAATCCGTTGACCAGGTAGCTGACGGTCCGATACGTCCCGGCGAGCATGATCAGCTCGAGAATCGCCTCGTCGCTATGGCTGGACGTCAGCGCTGACCACAGCGTGTCATCGATCGCGCAGCGCTCCTGCAACGCATCGCATAGCCGGATCAGAACGCGATCCGCCTCATCCCAACAGTCGTCATCAGGTCCGCCGGCGACCAGCGAGGCGATCTGAGGCTCGTCGAGGCCCGCCTTCTCGGCATAGACGGCGACGTGCACACCCCATTCGTATTCTGCCCCACATGATGCGGTGACACGGTCGATGACGATCTCCCGCTGCCGGATCGTCAGGTGGCCGCGATCGAGCAGGCCCGCGTTGAAAAACTTGAAGAACAGTCGCCGGTCGCGGGCCATTGTCGTGAAGAGTGTCAGCGGCGGGGCGCCGCGCATGATGTCGTCGACAGCGTTCTGCATGTCCGCTTCCAGCGGTAACGGTGCGGGTGCGATTCGGGCGCTATGTGTTTTATAGCAGGACATGGTTGCGACCGTACGCCTGGATGCTACAAAATGTAAAGCATGACATCGCCGAAGATCGGCGCCCCGACCCGAGGGTCGACGACCGGGCGACCGATCATGGTCGTCCTGGACATGCTGGGTAGGCGCGGAGCGCTGCGCATCCTGTGGGAACTGCGCGACGACCCATTGACGTTCCGCGCACTTCAAACCGCCTGCGAGAGCAATCCGGGGTCGTTGAACACCCGACTCAAGGAACTTCGCATCCTCGGCATCGTCGACCACGATGCGGGCGGATACCGGCTGACCCGGCACGGAAAGTCGCTTATCGAGGCTCTGCGACCGTTGCAGGCGTGGGCAGATGGGTGGGCGGCCGGCCGGACCGCTGCCGATCCCGCGTGAACACTCGGGCGACGACACCCGCGACGGCCAGGCCCGTGAC
>CAZOIX010000282.1:0-5779 GCA_964579685.1 uncultured Mycobacterium sp. | reverse complement strand
GCGTGCTCCTTAGGCCGCTCGGACACGCCACCGTGTGGCAGCTTACCGGGAGCCGGCCACGTCACCGAAATCGAGCTTTTCGAGACCGAATCGACGCGTCGTGCCTGGGCGTGGCCGCCTGACCGACGGGGTAGGTAAACGCTAGAAAGGTGGCGATGAAGACCATTGCGCTCGCAGCCGTGGCGTCTACCTGGGCGATCGCGTCACAACTCGTGCACGCGCCGAGCGCCACCGCCGTCCCCGAATCCGACTACTGCGCAAGCCTGGCCCGTGCGGGATATCCCGGCGACTGCGCCACGCTGACCAGCCTCGCCAAGGGGGTATGTGCCCAATACGATCAGGGCTTTGATCAGCTCACCATCGTGCAACGCCTCGATGCGACGACCAAGGATGAGGGCCTGTCGAACTTCATCATGGCCGGCGCGGCACTGTACTTCTGCCCGGAGTACGCCAGCGCGAACTGAGCTCGTTATTGCGCTGAGGGTCGTGAAACCGCGCGCGATCACAGCCCTGGACGCAATTTTCGCGACGCCAGCCAGTGATCATCGCTGCCGCGCAAAGAACGCCTCCAGCGGCGCCGCGCACTCGTCGGCCAGCACTCCACCGCGGACGTCCGGCCGATGTGTCAGCCGCCGGTCACGCACGACGTCCCACAGCGAACCGACCGCCCCGGTCTTGGGCTCCCACGCACCGAACACCAGCCGCGCGACCCGCGCCATCACCAACGCGCCCGCGCACATCGTGCACGGTTCGACGGTCACCGCCAGCGTGGTGCCCTCCAGCCGCCAACCGTCGCCCAACACCGCGGCGGCGGCCCGCATGGCCAGGATCTCCGCGTGCGCGGTCGGATCACCGGTCTCCTCGCGGGCGTTGGCCGCCCGCGCCAATTCCGTGCCGTCGGCAGCGAAAACGACCGCGCCGATGGGGACGTCTCGGGGTCCCGCCGCGGCGGCCGCTACCAATGCGACCCGGACGAGTTCTTCGTCGGTCACTGGGCCGGTTCACCGGCCGAGGCGCTCGAGCACCGCCGACAGCTCGTCCGCGAAGCCCATTTCGCGCGCAATCCGCCCGAGCTGCTCGTCGGCGTACAGGTCCGACTCGTCCAGGATGACCCCCAGCACCGCCTCGGGCAGGCCGACGTCCGCGAGCAGCCCCAGGTCGCCCTCCTCGAACGGCTCGTCGGGGTCCAGATCGTCCTCGCTGATGTCGTTGTCCAGTTTCTCCAGGACCTCGGCGGCGATGTCGTAGTCGAGCGCGGCGGTCGCATCCGACAGCAGCAACCGCGCCCCCGCAGGCGCGGGCCGCACGATCACGAAGAACTCGTCGTCGATGTCGAGCAGCCCGAAAACCGCCCCTGCGCTCCGTATCTCGCGAAGCTCGGTTTCGGCGGCGGACAAGCTGTTCAGCGCGGCCGAGCGCATCGCGGCGCAGCGCCATTTGCCGTCCTCGCGGATCACAGCCACGCCGAAACCGTCCGGGCGGTTGGCGGCCTGCTTGTTCGCGGCCGCACGCTGTGCTCCCATGAGCGCATACGGTAGTCCCCGACCAGGGGATTGACCAGGAACCCGCAGTGAGGCAGACGGCGCCGACGGCGCCGGATATGCCAGGCTGAACGGGTGACGAAGACGCCGGTATGTGTGGTGGGTCTCGGCCTGATCGGCGGTTCCGTGATGCGTGCCGCGGCGGGGGCCGGACGCCGGGTGTTCGGCTACAACCGCTCGGTGGAGGCCGTCGCCGCCGCGACGGCCGACGGCTTCGACGCGAACGCAGACCTGGACGATGCGCTGTCCAGAGCCGCTGCCGAGCACGCGCTCATCGTGCTCGCCGTGCCGGTGCCTGCCCTGGCGCAGATGTTGGGCAGCGTTCGCGATCTGGCGCCCGGATGCGCCTTGACGGATGTCACCAGCGTGAAGGCGTGCGTGGCGGACGAGGTCCGCTCCGTGGGGCTGTTGGACCGCTTCGTCGGCGGACATCCGATGGCGGGCACCGCGCACTCCGGTTGGGCCGCAGGCGACGCCGGGTTGTTCGTGGGAGCGCCCTGGGTCATCAGCGTCGACGACCACGTCGATCCCGACGTCTGGACGCTGGTCATGGACCTGGCACTGGATTGCGGTGCCGTCGTGGTGCCCGCGCGCTCGGACGAGCACGACGCCGCCGCGGCGACGATCTCGCACCTTCCGCACCTCCTGGCCGAGGCGCTCGCGGCGACGGCGGGTGAGGTGCCGCTGGCCTTCCCGCTGGCCGCGGGTTCGTTTCGCGACGGGACCCGGGTTGCGGCGACCGCACCAGACCTCGTCCGCGCCATGTGCGAGGCCAACGCCGATCAGGTGCTCCCGGTCCTGGACCGCACGCTGGAGCTGCTCAACACCGCCCGCGATGCGCTGGCGCAGGGGAACCCGTTGACCGATCTCGTCGAAACAGGTCACGCCGCGCGGGTGCGCTACGACAGTTTCGACCGGACCGAGATCGCGAAAATCGTGATCGGCGCCGACAGCTGGCGGGAGGAACTCGCCGTCGCGGGCCGCGCGGGCGGGGTGATCAGATCCGCTCTGCCAACCCTGGGTAGTCGAGGATGAACCCTTCGGAGTCGACGGTCACCGTCGTCTCGGCGACCGGCGAGTGCAACTTGATGCCATCCGCGGCGCTGCTGTAGCTGATCGTCACCTCTTCGACCGACAGTTCGGGCAACCTGACGTACACCACGGGCAGAATCACCGACTCGGTTCGCTCGTACAGGCCGGTCCGCCGGATGGGTAGGGCGTTGAAGAACGGGCTGAAGACCACGTCGACGTCCAACGCTCCCCCGTACGCGGCACGACTCGTCTCACCGGTGTGCTGCTGGACGAGCCACATGTTCTCCTCGTCCCGCGCGATGGACAGCTGCCGCTCCCGCTCGGCGAGGGTGACCGTCAGAGACAGCCGCTTGGTGGCCCCCGATTCGTCGGTCACCAGGTCATAGGACGCCGAGAACGCCGGGTGCGACGAGGTGGCGGCGGCGACGATCCGGCCATGGGCCTTGATGCGGTTGCCCGAGAGCTGTACCCGCACCGACTCCATCCGGGGAACATCCTGTGCGCGCCAGGTCAGGGTCGCCGGCCACGAGCCCTGCGGCTCTGAGCGCGCTGCTTCACTCACTCATCTACCGTAATTGACGAAGACTCGTGTCCGATACCGGTTGAGCGTTTGACCGGTGTACGGGACTCCAGCGCCACCTCGTCGCCGAGCAACGGTTGCGGCATTCCCCGGAGTTTGCGCAGCCGGCCAGAGCCCGGCACCGACACCCAGACCGAGAACGCCAGCACCGCGTCGAGGATCAGGGCCAGCGCCGTCACCATCAACGCGCCCACCAGGGCCAGGTAGAACTCGCGCACCTTGATGCCGTCGATCAGGTAACGACCGAGACCGCCCAGGCTGGCGTACGCCGCCACCGTCGCCGTCGCGACGATCTGCAGCGTCGCGGTCCGCAGGCCCCCGAGAATCAGCGGCAACGCATTGGGTGTTTCGACGCGCAGCAGGATCCGCGTCTCCGTCATACCCATCGACCTGGCGGCGTCCACCACGCCACGGTCGACGTTGGCAATGCCCGAGTAGGTGCCTGCCAGCAGCGGCGGGATACCGAGCAGCATCAGCGCGATAGTGGGCGGAATCAGGCCCAGACCCCAGAGCAGGACTCCGAGCAGGAGCACACCGAGCGTCGGGAGTGCGCGCAGCGCGTTGACCCCCGTGACGACCAGGAAGGTGCCGCGGCCGGTATGGCCGATGAGCATGCCGAGTGGGACGGCGATGAGCGCGGAGAACGCCACGGCAATCACCGTGTACTGGAGGTGCTCGAGGATGCGCGCGGTCAGGCCGGCCGGACCGCCCCAGTTGGCCGCGGTGAAGATGTAGGACAGCGCTTCGGTCAAAAAGCTCATCGGGCTCATCCGGTCGCCGCCTTGGCCCGGTTCGGCCGCCCCGCCCTGGTCCACGGCGTGAGCGCTTTTCCGGCCAACATGATCAGGGTGTCGATGACGACCGCCAACACGAAGATCGCGATGATGCCGGCGATGATCTGATCGCTCTTGTTGGCCTGGTAGCCCTCGGTGAACCAGGTGCCCAGACCACCGATACCGATCACCGAACCGACCGACACCATGGAGATATTGGTGACGGCAACGACGCGCAAGCTGGCGATGAGTACCGGAATAGCCAGTGGCAGCTCGACTTTCAGCATCCGAACCAGCGGCTTGTAGCCCACGGCGGTGGCGGCGTCGAGCACGGCCGGTGACACCGCGTCCAGCGCCTCGGGGACCGCGCGCACCAGCAGTGCGACGGTGTAGAGCGTCAGCGCGACGATGACGTTCGCCTCGTCGAGGATTTTCGTCGGGATGATCAGCGGCAGCACGACGAAAAGGGCCAGCGACGGAATGGTGAAGATGACGCTGGCGGTCAGCGTCGTGATCCTGCGCACCATGGTGGTCCGCTGCACGAACGCACCCAGCGGCACGGCGATGATCAGCCCCAGCAGGACCGGGATCAGCGACAACCGCAGGTGAATCAGCGTCAATGTCCACAGGTCGTCGAGGTGCGTCAACAGATAGCGCATCGGCTAGCCCAGTTCCGGAACGCGTCGCTGCTCCCGCAGCGCCTCGAGCACGTCGTCGGCACGCACGCCGCCGATCAGCCGGCCGTCCTCGTCGACAGCGACGCCCAACCCGCTCGGGGACGACAGCGCGGCATCGAGCGCCTGGCGCAGCGTGTTGTCGGGCCGGAAGAACGATCCGCCGCCGACGGTGCTGTCGTAGAGCTCGCTGCCCTTGCGGTGCAGCTCGACACCTTCGGCGTTGATCCAGGCGTAGGGCTTGCCGTCCTTGATCACCAGCGCCCATTCGTCCTGGCCCAGCGATGCACCGTCGACCTCGTTCTCGGCGACGTGTTCGATCTCGTGCAGCGGCAGACCCGAGGCATGGAAGAACTGCAGCCCCCGATAGCCGCGGTCGGCCCCGATGAACGACGACACTTCAGCATTGGCGGGATTGGACAGCAGAAACTGTGGGTCCCCGTACTGCAGCAGCACACCGCCGCGGCCGAACACCGCCACCTTGTCGCCGAGCTTGACCGCCTCGTCGATGTCGTGGGTGACGAACACGATCGTCTTGCGCAATTCGCTTTGCAGACGCAGGATCTCGGCCTGCAGGTCGTCACGGACCACCGGATCGACGGCGCTGAACGGCTCGTCCATCAACAGGATCGGCGGGTCGGCCGCCAACGCGCGCGCCACCCCGACCCGCTGCTGCTGCCCACCGGACAGCTGTGCCGGATACCGGTTGGCCAGCGCCGGGTCCAGGCCCACCCGCTCGAGCACCTTCAGCGCGGATTTGCGTGCGCTGCGCCGGGATTCGCCCCGCAGCACCGGCACGGTGGCCACGTTGTCGATCACCCGCAGATGCGGCATCAGCCCGGCGCTCTGGATCACATAGCCCATTCCCAGCCGCAGCTTGACGGGGTCGACCTTGGTGACGTCGTCCCCGTTGACCGTCAGCGTGCCCGAGGTCGGCTCGATCATCCGGTTGATCATCCGCATCGAGGTCGTCTTACCGCAGCCCGACGGTCCGACGAACACGGTGAGAGTGCCCTCGGGCACCTCCAGGGTCAGGTCGTCGACGGCGACGGTGCCATCGGGATACTTCTTCGTGACGTCGGTGAAGGTGATCATGTCGCCTATTTCTCGAGGGGCTTGTCGAAGCCGTTGTCGGCGATCCACTGTCCCGCTGCCTCGTCGGGGTCGACGCCCTGGTTG
>CAZOIX010000281.1:0-5820 GCA_964579685.1 uncultured Mycobacterium sp. | reverse complement strand
GGCCAGCGCCAGGCCGCCGTCGGCGAACACCGTTTGACCGGTGACCCAGGACATGCCGAGCACTGCGACGATCACCTCAGCGACGTCATCGGATTCGCCAAGCCGGCCCAGGGGTGTGCGTTCGGACAGACCGTCCACCCAGCCCGGCAGCTGCTCGGGTCGCGCGAGCATCGGGGTCCGGGTGACACCGGGGCCGACAGCGTTGACCCGGATGCCGTGGGTACCCCACTCGGATGCCGCTACGCGCACCAGCATGTCGACGCCAGCTTTCGACACGCAATACGCGCCCATGGCCCGGTCGGCGACGGTGCCGCTGATGCTCGAGACGGCGACCATCGACCCGCCGCCGTCCGCGTCGACCATCGCGCGTGCCACGGCCCGCATTGTCAGCCAGGTGCCGGTCAGATTGATGTCGAGCACCCGCCTCCAGGCATCGACGTCACCCTCCAGCAGAGTCTCACTGGCACCGACACCGGCGCACGCGACGAGCTTGTCCGGCACTCCGTGGTCGGAGACCGTCTTTTCGATCGCCGCTGATATCGAGTCGGGATCACTGATGTCGCAGTCGATATCGCCATTCTTGAGATCCCATACGACGACGGTCTCGCCGGCGCTGCGCATCCGCGCCACGGTTGCGCGACCGATGCCGGAGCCACCGCCGGTGACGACGGTGGTCATTGCGGTGAGCCGATCAGTTCTACCAGCACTCCGTCGGGCGCGGTGATCACTGCCATCGCCACCGAGCTGCCGCCGGGTCCGGGCATCGAAATGCGGCGAACGTCCTGGGCGAAACCCAGCTCGGCCAGTTCGGCCAACGTCGCGTCGACGTCGCGCTCCAGGGACAGCAGAAAGAAGCCGTGGCGCGGGCCCGATGGTGGCGGCGCAGCCTCCTTGGCGCCGTCGAATTCCACTAGTTCGACGATTCCCGAATCGGGGTGGCCCGGGTCGCCGAGAAAGACGGACCGGAGGCGATCGGTGGTCGCGCCGAACAATGTCGGCCAATCGCCGCGGAACTCGTGGTCGAGCAGCTCGGTGAGCCCCAGCCCCTCACGCCAGAAGCGTTTCGAGCGTTCGACATCCGAAGTGACTATTGCCGAATGGTGGATTCCGCCCACGCTGTCCCGTCCTTTCGGTGGTCGTCGTTTGCCCGTCGGCAGTTGAAGTGTGCGACGCTGACCTCTGAGAGCCGGTCGGCGAGTAGCTGGCCGTGGTAGGGGAATTGGGTGACGATCTTGCCGTTCGGATGGCGAAAGTAGTTGTTGCACCCGGCAAGCCATACCGTTCCGGCGAGCGCAGCCTGGATTTCTTCGTTGTAGTTGTCATGGATCTCCCGCTTCACCTCCACCGCCTGGATTCGCTCGCCGGCCATCGAAGCAAGAAGGCGCCGGATGAATTCGACCTGGGCCTCGATGATCCAGATGATCGACTGGACGCCATTGGTGTTGGGGCCGTAGAGCGTGAAAAGGTTGGGATAGCCCGGAATGACGGTTCCGAGATACGCCTCTGCGCCGTTGCGCCAATCGTCGTGAAGCCGGCGGCCGCCGGTTCCGTAGACGTCCAAGCCGGCGAGGTAATCCGCCGCACGAAAACCGGTGCCGTATATGACGGTATCGACGCGGTGTTCGTTGCCGTCCGACGTTCGCACGCCGTCCTCGGTGAACGCCGCTATCGGCGTCGTCTCCAATCTGACATTGGGTAGCTCGAACGTCGGGTACCAGGTGCTCGAGAAGAGCGGCCGTTTGCAGCCGACGGGGTGCGAGGGTGTGAGCTTGGCGCGCAGGTCGGGATTCTTCACGCTGTCCACCACGAAGTTGCGGACGAACTCGGTGAACTCTCTGGTCATAGCGGAGTCGACGGCGAAATCGCCCGACTCGTAGGCCTGAAAGGCCGCATCCCGCAGCTTTCGCGCCTCATCGGGATTGCGCTCGAATAGCGCCATCTGCTCGGTGGTGAAGGGCCCGTCGTAGCGCGGACCCACCCACGTGGGGGAGCGTTGGAATACCGTCAGATGGGAGGCGTCCCGTGCGATCTCTGGCACGTATTGGACGGCGCTAGCCCCCGTGCCGATCGACGCAATACGTTCTCCTGCAGTCTTTTTGGAATGGTCCCAGTTCGACGAGTGAAAGACACGGCCGCGAAATCGGCTCGCGCCCGGAATATCAGGGATGAACGGCACGTCCAGCATGCCCACGGCGCTGACGACGATGTCGAAAACGTGGCTGGCCCCGTCGTCGGTGGTGACCGTCCAGCGCCGATCAAAATCGGACCAGCGAAGCGTTGTCACGCGGCTGTGTGGTCTGAGGTGACCGGCAAGGCCATGGTCGATCGCGACGCGCTCCAGATAGGCAAGAATCTCAGGCTGGTTCGCAAACGTCTTACTCCACCGCGGGTTGAGCGCAAAAGAGTACGAGTAAAGATGTGACGGCACGTCGCATGCCGCTCCGGGATAGGTGTTGTTCCGCCACGTACCGCCGAAGCCGTCGCCCCGCTCGAAGATCGTGAAGTCATAGCCGTCGGCTTTCAGGCCTCGTCCCATCGCGATGCCGCCCGGGCCCGCACCGATCACCCCGACGGCTGGTTTCGGGTTCATCTCGGCCATCAGAACGGGCGTTGCGTTCCATTGGAGCGACCAGGCGGGAACACGACTGGAAGTTTTGCCAGGCCTGTCATGCTCGGATTGCCGAGATATTCGTCGACCCCGGCGATGTCGACCCGGTACTCGGGGAGTCGCTCGAGGACCGCCTTCACCATCACCTCGAACATCAGGCGCGCGAGGTGGGATCCGATGCACCGATGCGGTCCGAGCCCGAACGCGACATGTTGGTTCGGCGTCCGGTCCAGCACCACCTCGTCGGCCTGTTCGAACACACGCTGGTCGTGGTTGGCACCGAGCCAACTGACGATGAGTTGGTCGTTTCGCCGGAGCTGCTGCCCGCCCAGCACGACGTCGCAGGCAACTGTGCGGCTCAGCTGTTGGTTCACGGAGAAGTAGCGGAGAAACTCGTCGCCCGCAGTCTTATAGAGCTCGGGACGGTCGATGAGTTCTCGTCGTAGATCTGGATGCGTGCCCAGGTGGAGCAGGCTCAGCGCGGTCTGCGACGTGGTGGTGTCGACACCACCGCCGATCAGGTTCCACAGGATGTCGAGCAGTTGCGCGTCATCGAGATGCTTGCCGTCGAACTCGAATTGCACGAGGAAGCTGGTCAGATCTTCACCAGGGTCGGTGCGCCGCTCCGCGAGGAACGCGAGCAGACCCGCCATCATCGCCGGCACCTCGGCGATAGCGGCAGCGTATTCGGCGCTGTCCTGAGATACGGCCATCACAGAGTGGAATAGGTTCGCGTAGAGGGGCCAGTTGTCGCATGGCAGGCCCATCAGCCGCATGGTGAGGATGGCCGGAACCGGACTGGCGTAGTCGAGGACGAGGTCCATCCGGCCGTCGCCGATCTTCTGGTCGAGAAACCAGTGAACCGACTGCTCCATGAACGGTCTCATCGCCTCGACGGCGCGCGGCGAGAAGAACGGGGCAAGCGCTCGCCTCAGCGCCTGGTGATACGGACCATCGACCTCACCGATACCCAGGGCCGGCTGCCCTTCGGGCCGCGGAACTCCCATTTCGCCCTGGTAGCTCACGCCGTCGGCGGCTTCTGGATCGTACTTGTGTGCGAAGGTCTCGCCATCACGAGCGATCTGGCTGACCTCGTCGTAGCCCGAGACGAACCAGAAGCCGCCATAGTTGTCATTCCAGGCCACCGGACAGCGCTGTCGCAGTTCGGCGTTGATCGCCAGCTCGTTTCGGTTGAACTCGTTCGAATGGTGGTCGAAGTCAACGACGACGTCGGGGTTTAGGTCGGGGCGGGTAGCCATCAAAAGCCTTCCTGCGCAAGGCAATCTGTTAATTGCGCCGCAGCGAGAATCGCATTACCGCTAGGCTAGCATCGGTAAAACAACTATTTTAGTATTTTTAGGGCTTTTCGTGCCCAGGGAGAGGTGGGGCCATCGACGATCTGCCGACGGACGCGACCATTGACGGGTTGGCGATCCCGACCACGCCTGACCTCGCCCGAATGCGCGCGCAGCGCTTCACAAGGCTCCAGGACCAGATCGAGGCCCGGGGCATCGATGGCCTCGTATTGCTCGGCTCCAGCTCGGTCGCGTACGCGTCCGGCATGAGCACGCCTGCCCGCGACGGCGACCATGCGGCGCTTCTCCGTCCGGTCGCAGTGCTGTCCGCCGACGACCCGGCACCCCACGTCTACACTCTGGACGGCGACGGTGTCCCTGCCGAGCTTCCCGACGATCACGTGCATGGACCGCTCTTCCCGGATCTAGAGGACGGCATCGAATATTTCGCGAAGGCGATGACCGATCACTTTGCCTCGGGCATGCGGATCGGAGTCGATGACCAGACCCACGCGATGCTGCGGGGCGTAGGTGGGTTCGACTGGGTCGACGCCTCGGCAGTTGTCGGGGCCGCCAAGCTCACCAAGACTCCCGATGAGGTCGCTTGCATCCGCAGGGCGCAGCACATCAACGAGTTGGCGATGGTGGACGCACTCGCAGCCCTGCGTCCCGGCGTCCGGCAGACGGACTTGAGCGCCGTCTTTCTCCGACGCATTTTCGAACTGGGCGCGTCCACGAACGGGATCGATCCGATCTGGCAGGTGATGGCACCCCGTCGGGAGCTGGGGCCGCGCACTCTGCACGGCGACCTCGCCTATCCGACCGTCACGAGCGATCGGTACCTGCGTGAGGGCGACGTCATCTGGGTCGACGCCGGGATCACCTGGGAGGGGTATGCCTCCGACTACGGCCGCACATGGATCACGAGTTCGCGTCCCGTCCCGGACGAGCGTCAGCAGTCCCAGTTCCAGCGCTGGAAATCAGTGGTCGACGCCGCATTGGCCGTTCTCAAACCGGGCGTGTCGGCGTTAGATCTCTGCAGCGCCGCCATCGAGGCCAACCACGGCGTCCGTCCGTGGATCGAGCACTTCTATCTGGCGCACGGTGTTGGTACTGAAAGTGCCGAAATGCCTTTGATTGGGACAGATTTTGGCGAAGCGTTCGATGAGCAACTCATCATGAGGCCGGGAATGGTGATCGTGTTCGAACCTGTCATCTGGGACAACGGTGCGGCGGGGTACCGGTCGGAAGACATTGTGGCCGTGACTGATACGGGGTTAGTCAAGCTGAGCGGTTCCACCTACGAGCCATATGGACCGTCGGCATGAGTCCCGTCGCACGTGACCGCGGGGTCCTCATCGGCACGATGGCTCTGGAAGACGACGCGCGCGTCGATTTCACTCGGCTGCGAGTCGACCGCCGCGCGAAGGTTCTCGCCGGCATGGACCGCCATGGCCTAGATGCCCTGATGCTCGGTGGGGTCGGCAACGTGCGATATGTGTCAGGCGCGCGTCTGCTTGGCCGGGCGGGGGTCTTGCCGTTCGCACCCACGGCCGTAGTGGTGCGTTCGACGGAACGCGTGCATCTGCTCTCAACGTGGGACGAGGGCGTGCCGCCCGAGATCGGCTTCGACGAGTTGTACGGCCTGAGCTGGAATCCTGCCAATCTGGTTGCGTCCCTGGCTGCGATACCCGGTCTGGCAGAGTCGCGGCGGCTGGGCACCGATGGGCTGACGCCTATGTTCAGGGAGCTGCTGTCGTCGGCATTCCCATCTGCCGAACTTCTCGATGGCGCAACCGTGATGGCGAGTGCCCGCAGGATCAAAATGGACACCGAAGTGGTCTGTATGGAAGTGGCGGCGGCCATCGCGGAATCGGCGTTGACCGCACTCGAAGACGCGTTATCGCCGGGTATCAC
>CAZOIX010000280.1:0-5827 GCA_964579685.1 uncultured Mycobacterium sp. | reverse complement strand
TGTGGATAGTGGTCGCCGGCTTGGCCATGAGCTCGCTGGCGCTCGTGGGCAGCGTCGCCCTGCTACTCCCCGAACGGCTCTTCACGCGAGTGGTGATGCCGTTGGTGGCGCTGGCGGCCGGTGCGCTACTGGGGGGTGCGCTATTCCACATGCTGCCCGAATCGGTCGCGCTGAGCGGCAACCGCCTGTCGGTCTATGTCTGGTTCGCGGCAGGAATATTCGCCTTTCATGTGCTCGAGCAGTTCCTGCACTGGCACCATTGCCATCGGCCGGTTGACGAGCACCGTCCGCTCGGTTACCTCGTCTTGGTCGCGGACGGGCTCCACAACCTCCTCGGAGGCATGGCAGTGGGTAGCGCTTTCGTCGTCGATATCCGGTTGGGAATAGTCACGTGGATCGTCGCTGCCGCGCATGAGATACCCCAGGAACTAGGGGATTTCGGCATTCTGGTGCACAGCGGCTGGGGCGCCGGGCGTGCGTTGCTCTACAACATCGGCTCGGCTCTGACCTTTCCGGTCGGGGGACTGATCGCCTACGGCTTTGCCGGGCACGTTGACATCGCGGTGCTAGTGCCTTTTGCCGCAGGCAACTTCGTCTACATCGCGCTGGCCGACTTGCTACCTGAAATCACCACGTCACCCGTCGCGCAGCACAAGATGGTGTACACCATCAGCTTCGCCACCGGGCTCGCGATGCTCCTGGCTATTGCGACACTGGGTTGAGACGATCGTCAGTACCTTGTTCTTCGACATCGCCGTTTCACAGACAGCTCATGGCTGTCACCCAAAGTGATTCACGCTCGCAAGCCACCCAGAGGGCGACCATAGGCGTAGCGGATCGCGCCTCACGGGGCATTGGCCCCCAACGCACGAGAACCGTGCGCGGAGACCCGGCGGAGGGACCACCGCCACTCTGATTCGGGACCAACGCCTCTCATCAACACGTGCCGACACGAATTACCATCGCTCGATACCCGCCGCTAAGGAGTCTGAAATGGCAAACACGGCAAAGAGAAACGAGATCGTCGTCGCGGTCGACGGCTCAATGTGTGCGGAGGCAGCCATTCGTTGGGCGGCGAACGAGGCGGTGATGCGCGACGCGCCCATCGTCCTGATGCATGTCGTCGCCCCGGTCGTGGCCAGCTGGCCGGTCGCGCCGCTGCAAGCGAGCATCACCGAATGGCAGGCGGATAACGCAACCCACGTCATCGAACAAGCCAAGAAGACGGTGTTCGCCAGTGTCGATGCCGCCGAACCTCCCGACGTGCGTTGCGACGTCAAACATGCCGGTGTCGTCCCCACGTTGATCGCGGCCACCGAACAAGCACAAATGTGCGTCGTCGGTAGCCGCGGCGTGGGAATGTTCGGCCAGGGCATGCTCGGATCGGTCAGCAGCGCCCTCGTACATCACGGGCATTGCCCGATCGCGATCGTTCATACCAACGAAGCACAAGCACCCGACAATACTTCGCCGGTTCTGGTCGGCATAGATGGATCGCGAGCCTCTGAGGCGGCGACCGCTTTGGCGTTCGACGAGGCCTCCCGCCGCGGCGTCGACCTTATCGCTCTTCATGCCTGGGGCGACATGGGTCTCCCCATCCTCGGCATGGAGTGGCACGAGTACAAAGACGAAGGATACGAGGTCCTCGGTGAGCGCTTGGCGGGCTGGCAGGAGCGATATCCCGACGTGCACGTACGCCGCCAAATCGAGTGCAATCGAGCCACACATTGGCTGATCGAGGGGTCGAAGCAGGCACAGCTCGTCGTCGTTGGCAGCCGCGGCCGCGGCGGGTTCGCGTCGATGTTGCTGGGCTCGGTCAGCTCGGCAGTCGCGCAGGCCGCGAATTGCCCGGTGATCGTCGTCCGCAGTTAGTCTGCGTTCGTCGGATGAACTCCTCGACGGAAATGTCGCCGCAGCGGTGTGCGGCTGCGGGGTCATCAGGTTGCTACCCGCACCCACTCAGCGACTGGCGGGTGAGCACCTCCGTCTCCTCGTGGTGGGGCGCCGCAAATAGAAACCGGCCGATGAACGCCATCCACCCTCGGCCCACCACCGAACCGGTCAAGAACTCGACCAAGCCGACAACGATCAATACGTAGGCGACGACGCGGCCCGACCTGGGCGCCTCGACCGCGGCGCGGTCCGGCGGTCGAAGGTGACGGCCGTCAACCACGTGGGCAGGTATTAGTCGCCTCGCGGAGCGCGACCGCCGACGGCGCGTCCACCGGCAGCGCGTAGCCGCGTACCACCGCGATGAACTGCATGGCGTACTGGCACCGGAAGGCGGTGTTGGGCGGCATCCAGACGGCGGGTTCGCCGTCTCCCTTGTCCTGGTTGGCCCCGCCGGCGACCGCCAACAGATTTGCCGGATCGTTGGCGAACCGCAATCGCATGTCGTCTGTCCAGTTGCGCGCCCCGAGATCCCACGCCAACGCCAGCGGCACGATGTGGTCGATCTGCACTGCCGCACCGGTCTGCTCGCCCCGCGTGAAGGCGACGTCTGCATTGGTATACGGATCGTGCAACAGACCTGTTGCCACGGCGTCGGGGCATCGCTTGATCGACACGTACGACTTTTCGACGAGGTCTCGATCGAGGATGTCATTGCGGGTGTCACAGCCGTTGTGGCCACCCGGAGCGGGGTTGTCATCGGTCCAACTGTCCCCGAAGGCATCCCGCCGATAGTCGTAGCCGTGGATGCGCGCCGGTATCACCGCGATACCCGCGAGCACATCGACGCCCGGTGCAACGGTTGGCATGTCGGCGCGTGCGATGGACTGCGATCGGTCGATCGACGAATAGATGACCTGAACGGCGACGAGCACCGCAATGGCGACGATCGCGGAAAGCCACCACAGGCGCTTACGGTTCACGCCTTTTCCAGATACTCGATGCGGTCGGTGTCGACGAACGGCGCAGCCAGCGCCGCCATCCCGGGGTCGCCCGCATTCGTCTCGTATCGGGAATCGCAGAAGTCCCGCGCGGTGAGGATGAGGTCGAGATGCTCGAAGAGCGACAGGAACCGCAAGGTGATGGGACGCCCGGATTGGCTGTAGCCCAACACATCACCCTCGCGCCGATCCGCGAGGTCGAGGTCGGCGAGGGTGAACCCGTCCAGCGTCGAGGCGACTGCCTTGAGCCGCTCCCCCGCCTTCGAGCTCTCCGGCAATTGGGTGACGAGCAGACACAGGCTGGGATGTTCGCCGCGGCCGATACGGCCGCGCAGCTGGTGCAGCTGGCTGATACCGAAGCGGTCGCCGTCCATCACCAGCATCACCGTCGCGTTGGGGACATCGACGCCAACCTCGATCACGGTGGTGCAGACGAGGACGTCGACATCGCCCGCACGGAACGCCGCCATCACCGAGTCCTTTTCGTCGGCCGAGAGCCGACCGTGCATGAGTCCGAGCCGCAATCCCGACAGCGGGCCGCGGCGCAGCCGCTCGAACAATTCGACGACGGTCGTCGCGGGCGGCCCCTGTTCGGTGTCCTGGTCGCGTTTCTTGCCCCTGCCTTTGGCCTGGGTCTTGTCGTTTTCGTCGATCCGCGACGCGACGACGTAGGCCTGCCGCCCGGCGCCGACTTCCTCGATGATCCGTTGCCATGCACGGTCGAGCCACGTCCGGTGCTCACGGAGGAAGATCGTGTTCGTGGTGATCGGCTGGCGGCCACGCGGTAGTTCACGAAGTATCGACGTCTCGAGGTCGCCGTAGTGCGTCAGTGCGACGGTGCGCGGTATCGGTGTCGCGGTCATCACGAGCAGGTGCGGTGTCACACCCTCGGGCGCCTTGGCCCGCAGGCGATCCCGTTGCTCCACTCCGAACCGATGCTGTTCGTCGACCACGACCATGCCGAGGCGATGGAATTCGACGGCCTCCTGCAGCAGTGCGTGCGTTCCGATGACGATGCCTGCTTCGCCCGAGGCGACTTCGTCGCGCACCTGTTTCTTCTGTTGCGGCGACATCGATCCCGTCAGCAGCGCGATCCGCGTGCCTTTCTCGGCGCCACCGAGTTGTCCTGCCATCGCCAGCGGTCCGAGGACATCACGAATCGATCGGGCATGTTGGGCGGCAAGGACTTCGGTGGGGGCCAGCAGCGCACACTGATACCCGGCATCGACCATCTGCAGCATCGCCAGCACCGAGACAATGGTCTTGCCGGAGCCGACCTCACCCTGCAGCATCCGATTCATCGGCCGACTCGCCGCCAACTCCGCGGTCAGCACGTCGAGGACATCCTTTTGACCGTCGGTCAGTTCGAAGGGCATCCGTTGGCGCATCGCCGCCGCCAGACCGTCGTCCGTGGTGGCCGCAACAGGGCCGGCCTCGCTCAACTCACCGAACCTCCGCTGCGCCAGCGCCCATTGCAGCCCGATGGCCTCGTCATAAGTCAGACGCGTGATCGCGGCATCACGTTCCGCCGCTGTCTCGGCGGTGTGGATAGCACGCAGCGCTTCGTCCTCACCGATCAGATTGTGTTCGGCCAGAAACGAATCCGGCAGGGGCTCGTCGAGGGGATCCAGCACGTCGAGCACCTGGCGCACGCAGGCGTAGATGTCCCAGCTCTGCACCTTGCTGTGCGCGGGATAGATAGGAAAGAAGTCACGTTCGAATGCCGCCAACAGGTCGTCGCCGGTGGCACCCGAGGCATCCGCAATGGTGCTGAGCGACTTCGTTCCCTTCGCCCCGCTCGCATGGAGGGCGAGGAACGCGGGATGCGTGAGCTGCAGTGTCCCCCTGAAGTACCCGACCTCACCGGACAGCAGCACCCGCGTGCCCTTCACCAGGGTGTTCTTGATGAATCTCGCATTGAAGAACGTCGCGGTCACCTTCTGCCGACGTTGCCCCAGCGTGACGACCATGTACTCGCGCTTGGGTGATCGGTTCGTCCACCGCACATCCACATCGGCGATGACGTCGACGAACGTGACGTGCTCGCCCTCTTCGAGCTCTTCCCCCTCTTCGAGCACCGTCATTCCGTCGCTGTACTTGCGGGGGTAATGCCGCAACAGATCGTTGACGGTGTGAAGGCCTAGGTGCTGCGCCAACTTGTCCGCGGATTTCTTCCCGATGACGAAGTCCAACCGGTCGGTCAGCGTGGCCACGACTATTCGACGCCGATCAGCAGAGCGTCTCCGCGGTGGTCGGTGTGATACGTGACGAGTTCGATGCCGAGGTGTTCCCGACGGACGTGCTCCGCCAATGCCTCGCCGACCGATGCGTCGACGCCCGCGCCGGTGAGCACCGTGACGAGTTCGCCCCCCGAGGCCAACAGCAGATCGATCAGTCCCGCGCCGGCGGTGGCGACGTCGCGTCCCACGATGAGCACCTCGTCAGCCGCGATGGCCAGCCCGTCACCGGGCTCACATGTGCCCGCCCATGTGAGCGCCTCCTCGGTGGCCACCCGCACCGATCCATGCCTGGCGGCCGCTGCAGCGCGCGCCATCGTGTAGCCGTCGTCCACCGCTTGCCGATCCGCTTCATGCATGGCGAGTGCGGCGAGCCCCTGCACCATCGACGCCGCAGGCACGGGCACCACGTCGATACCCCAACCGATAGCGGCGGTGCAGCCTGCGACGAGTTCTTCGGCGGCGACGTAACCGTTCGGCAGGACCATGATCTGCGCCGCACCGGTATTGACCAGCGCGTGGAGCAGATCTTTGGCACTGACGGGCCCGTCTGCACCCATTGGCAGCACGTGGGCGCCCTCCCCCGTGAACAACTCCGCGGCGCCTGCGCCGTCGACAACCGCGAGCACCGCCCGTTCCCGGGCGAACCCTCCCGACGGCCGGGCACCTGCCTCGCCGGTGAGCGACGTGATCTGGATG
>CAZOIX010000279.1:0-5859 GCA_964579685.1 uncultured Mycobacterium sp. | reverse complement strand
GAGCGGCTGGTCAAGGCGGGGGTGCCCGCCGTCGTGCTCAACGCGAAGAACGACGCGGAGGAAGCCGCCGTCATCGCCGAGGCCGGCGCCCTCGGCGCGGTCACCGTGTCCACCCAGATGGCCGGTCGTGGCACCGACATCAGGCTCGGCGGATCCGATGAAGCCGACCATGACGAGGTCGCCGAACTCGGCGGTCTGCACGTCATCGGCACCGGTCGCCACAACACCGAGCGGCTCGACAACCAGCTGCGGGGACGCGCCGGCCGGCAGGGTGACCCCGGATCTTCGGTGTTCTTCTCCAGCTGGGAGGACGACGTCGTGGCCGCACACCTCGAGGCGGCCAAGTTGCCGATGCAGACCGATGAGGACGGCCGAATCGTCAACCCCAGGGCGGCGAGCCTGCTCGACCATGCGCAACGCGTCGCCGAGGGACGCCTGCTCGATGTGCATGCCAACACGTGGCGCTACAACCAGTTGATCGCGCAGCAGCGCGCCATCCTGGTCGAGCGTCGCGACACGCTGTTGCGCACCCCGACCGCCCGCGACGAGCTGGCCGAGCTGTCGCCGGAACGCTACGAAGCGCTGGCCGAGGACATCGGTGAGGAGAAGCTGGAGCAGATCTGCCGGCTGATCATGCTGTATCACCTGGACCGCGGCTGGGCCGACCATCTGGCATATCTGGCCGACATCCGGGAGAGCATCCATCTGCGGGCGCTGGGCCGGCAGAATCCCCTGGACGAGTTCCACCGGATGGCCGTCGATGCGTTCGCCTCGCTGGCCGCCGATGCGATCGAGGCCGCACAGCAGACGTTCGACACCGCCGCTGCCATCGAGGACGAGCCCGGAGTCGACCTGTCCAAGCTCGCACGGCCGACCTCGACGTGGACCTACATGGTGCACGACAATCCGCTCGCCGATGACACGTTGTCGGCGCTGAGCCTGCCCGGGGTATTCCGCTAGGTTCTAGGACCATGGAGGAGCCGCTGCCCGCAGCGAGCGACCGGGTGCTCACGGTGCCCAACGTGCTCAGCGCCGTGCGCCTGGTGCTGGTGCCGGTCTTCCTCTGGCTCCTGCTGGTGGCGCACGAAACCGCCTGGGCGGTCGGCGTGCTGATGTTCACCGGGTTCTCCGACTGGGCCGACGGCAAGATCGCGCGGCTGGTCGACAATCAGTCGTCGAGACTCGGTGAGCTGCTGGATCCGGCCGTCGACCGCGTCTACATGGTCGTCATCCCGATCGCCATGGCGATTCACGGATCGGTGCCCTGGTGGATCGTGCTGACCCTGCTCGGGCGTGATCTCGTGCTGGCGGCGACGCTGCCGCTGCTGCGCAGCAGGGGACTGACGGCCCTGCCGGTGACTTACGTCGGCAAGGCGGCGACCTTCGCGCTGATGTCCGGGCTGCCGCTGATTCTGCTGGGTCAATGGGATGCGTTGTGGAGCCGGGTGATCCTGGCGTGCGGGTGGGCGTTCTTGATCTGGGGCCTGGCGATGTACCTGTGGTCGGGCGTGTTGTATCTGATCCAGGTTTGGATGGTGATGCGCCAGCTGCCAAAGGTGGCGAAATGACCCACCTCGGCGGCTATGACCCGGAAGCCGGCCGCAGCGCCCACGACGCGCACAAGCCGACGCTCATCCCGGTGCCCTCGTTGCTGCGCTCGCTGCTGTCGGACCATTTGGATCCCGGCTATCAGGCGGCCGCGGATGCGAAACGGCAGGGAAAGCAGCGCACATCGTGGCAGTCGTGGGCATGGCAGATCGCGGGTGCGGTGTTGATCGCCATGGTCTTCGTCGCCGCAGTCGCCCAGGCCCGCTCGACGGCCCCCGGCGTCCGTGAGTCACAACAGGTGCTTTCCGGCAGCGTGCGTTCCGCCGAGGCCGAGGTGGCAGACGCGTCGACCCGGCGCGATGACCTGACGGCTGCGGTGGACACCGAACGGCGCAAGCGCCTCGAGGGCGATGCGCGCGGCCAACTGCTGCTCGGGCGGCTCGACGAGGCGAATTTCGCCGCAGCGGCCACCCCTGTGATCGGACCGGGTCTCGAGGTCACCGTCACGGATCCGGGCATGTCGGAGGACCTCAGCGACGTCTCCAAGGAACGTCTTCCCGGCAGCCAGCAGGTGATCCTGGACCGCGACCTCCAGCAGGTGGTCAACTCGTTGTGGATCAGCGGCGCCGAGGCAGTCTCGGTGGGCGGGGTACGGATCGGTCCGAACGTGACGATCCGGCACGCGGGCGGGGGCATCCTGGTCGACAATCAACCCATCAGCAGCCCGTACGTCATTCTCGCGCTGGGGCCACCGCACTCGATCCAGGACGTCTTCGAGCGCAGCCCCGGTTTCCAGCGTCTGCGGCTGCTGGAGACCTCATATGGTGTCGGAGTGAGCGTGAGTACATCCGAAGCCCTCACCCTCCCGGCGAGCCCAGTTCGGGACATCAACTTCGCCAAGGAGATTGGACAGTGACCAAAAGATGAAGCCGTACACATGATCGGAATCGCTGCACTGGTCATCGGTGTCGTGTTGGGGCTGGTGTTCCACCCGGAGGTGCCCGAGTTCGTCCAGCCGTATCTGCCGATCGCGGTCGTCGCCGCGCTCGACGCGGTGTTCGGTGGGCTGCGGGCCTATCTGGAACGGATCTTCGACTCGAAGGTGTTCGTGGTGTCCTTCGTGTTCAACGTGTTGGTCGCCGCGCTGATCGTGTACCTGGGGGACCAGCTGGGCGTCGGCACGCAACTGTCGACCGCGATCATCGTGGTGCTCGGCATCCGGATCTTCGGAAACGCAGCCGCCTTGCGGCGCAGACTGTTCGGCGCGTGACATAAGCGATGACTGACGAGTCGCCACAGCAGTCGGCCGAGGCTGACCAGCCCGGCAGGCACGAGCTGGCGCCCGATGCGCCGCAACCCGAGATCGGCGAACTGCACGGCGGTGGGCTCGCAGGTGTGGTGAAGGGTGGCCGGTCGCAGATCGTGTTCGGGGCACTGGCGATGCTGCTGTGCGTGTTGCTGGGCCTGGCGATCATCACCCAGGTGCGTCAGACCGAATCGGGCGACTCGCTGGCCACGGCGCGTCCCGCCGACTTGCTGGTGCTGCTGGACTCGTTGCAGCAACGCGAGGCGGCGCTCAACACCGAAGTAGCCGACCTGCAGCGCACCCTGGCGCAACTGCAGGCCTCCGGCACCAGCGATCAGGCGGCGATCGAGAATGCACAGGCCAGGCTGGCCGCATTGTCCATTCTGATCGGCACGGTGCCCGCCACCGGGCCGGGCGTGACGCTGACCATCACCGACACCACCCCCGGCGTACCGGCCGAAACCATGCTCGACGTGATCAACGAGCTACGTAACGCAGGGGCCGAAGCGATGGAGATTCGCGGCGGAGGATCGGCCGTGCGGGTCGGTCTCGACACCTGGGTCGCCGGCGCCCACGGTGCGCTGGTCGCCGACAGCGTGACCCTCAACCCACCGTATTCGGTTCTCGCGATTGGCGATCCGCCGACCTTGGCCGCCGCCATGAACATTCCCGGCGGTGCGACAGACAGCGTCGAGCGCGTCGGTGCCACGATGGACGTGCAGCAGGCCGATCGAGTGGACATCACCGCCTTGCGGCAACCGAAACCCCGCCAATACGCTCAGCCAGTCAAGTAGAGATCTGCGCGAGGCAGCAGTGAAGACGCGAAACAACACCGCGGTGAACCGCGAAAGAGAACGAGGAGCGCCGTGAGCGAAATCCCAGCCGACCTGTACTACACCGAGGAACACGAGTGGGTTCAGCGCACCGGCGATGACACCGTCCGCGTCGGTATCACCGACTACGCGCAGTCCGCGCTCGGGGATGTGGTTTTCGTCCAGCTGCCCGACGTCGGCGCCGAGGTCAGCGCGGGCGAGTCGTTCGGCGAGGTGGAATCGACGAAGTCGGTGTCGGACCTGTACGCCCCCATCAGCGCGAAAGTCGTTGCGGTCAATGGTGATCTGGAGGGCAACCCGCAGCTCGTCAACTCGGACCCCTACGGCGGAGGTTGGCTGGTCGACCTGCAGGTGGCCGGCGGCGCCCTGGAGGACGGCCTGCACAGCCTTCTCGACGCCGACGGCTACCGCACCACAGTGGCCGAATGACGGGTTGTTAGGGTTTTCCAGACACCGATACCAACCAGAGGCGGATCCGGCGGTGGTGGATACAACGATGTCCACCTCACGGTACGGTCGACACCAGACGAATTTCGGCACAGCGTTTGGCCTGATTTGGACCGATACGCCACAGCGGCTAGTGAGGAGCAGCGGGTGACGGACAAGGACCACAATTCTGGGGCGGACCAGACGTCTGACGATGTCACGGTGGAGACAACATCGGTTTTCCGCGCGGACTTCCTCAACGAATTGGACGCCCCGGCTGCGGCGGGAACCGAAGGTGCGGTCTCGGGGGTCGAGGGCCTTCCCGTGGGTTCTGCGCTGCTTGTCGTCAAACGCGGGCCCAACGCCGGCTCGCGGTTCCTGCTCGACCAGCCCACCACCTCGGCGGGTCGGCATCCCGACAGCGACATCTTCCTCGATGATGTGACTGTGAGCCGCCGTCACGCCGAGTTCCGACTGGAAAGCAGTGAGTTCCAGGTCGTCGACGTCGGCAGCCTCAACGGCACCTATGTCAACCGCGAACCCGTGGATTCCGCGGTGCTCGCCAACGGCGACGAAGTGCAGATCGGCAAATTCCGCCTGGTATTCCTCACCGGGCCCAAGAGTGACGACAACGACGGCGGCTAGCGGGTAAATGAGCCAGCCCGACACCCCCGCTCTGACTGGGATGTCGATCGGCGCGGTGCTCGATCTGCTGCGACCGGACTTCCCCGATGTGACCATCTCCAAGATCCGGTTCCTGGAGGCCGAAGGGCTGGTCACCCCGGAGCGCACCGCGTCGGGCTACCGGCGGTTCACCGCCTACGACTGCGCGCGCCTGCGGTTCATCCTGACCGCCCAGCGGGACCAGTACCTCCCCCTGAAGGTCATCAAGGCCCAGCTCGACGCGCTGCCCGATGGAGAGTTGCCGGACGGGGGATCCGCCTACGGCATACCGCGTTTGGTGCCGGTATCCGGCGATCATTCCGGCGCCGACGGTTCTCGGGGCGGGGTTGCCGCAGTGGCGCCGACCCAGGTGCGTCTGTCGCGCGAGGATCTGCTGATCCGTTCCGGGGTCGACGACGAACTCCTCACCGCCCTGGTCAAGGCGGGGGTGATCACCACCGGCCCCGGCGGCTTCTTCGACGAGCATTCCGTGATGATCGCTCAATGCGCTCGGGCGCTGGCGGAGTACGGCGTCGAGCCACGTCATCTTCGTGCCTTCCGCTCGGCGGCTGATCGCCAGTCCGACCTGATCGCTCAGATCGCCGGACCGGTGGTGAAGGCGGGCAAGGCGGGAGCCAGGGATCGGGCTGACGATCTCGCACGTGAGGTGGCGGCGCTGGCCATCACCTTGCACACGTCGCTCATCAAGTCGGCGGTGCGCGACGTACTTGATCGCTGAGGATTAGACTCAGAATTTGCAGGCATCTCGGCGCGAAGGGCGGACACAGATGGGTGAGGTTCGTGTGGTCGGCATTCGCGTGGAGCAGCCCCAGAATCAGCCGGTGCTGCTGCTCCGCGAATCCAACGGCGACCGTTACCTGCCGATCTGGATCGGTCAGTCGGAGGCCGCGGCGATCGCGCTCGAGCAGCAGGGTGTGGAGCCCGCACGTCCGCTGACGCACGACCTGATCCGAGATGTCATTGGCGCGCTTGGTCATTCGCTCAAAGAGGTGCGCATCGTCGATCTTCAAGAGGGCACCTTCTACGCGGACCTGATCTTCGATCGCGACATCAAGGTGTCTG
>CAZOIX010000278.1:0-5879 GCA_964579685.1 uncultured Mycobacterium sp. | reverse complement strand
CGGGGGGCGTTGGCGTCGCTCCGCGGGCCTCCCGGGCGCGGGCGTGGGGGGCAGCAGCCTGTCCTGTACCGAGGGCGCCGGACCGGGTAGGTTGTTGGGTGGCGCCGGGACGGGCGCTCCGGGGATCAGCGCGGGCGACGGCGTGGCAGGCACTTCGCTGCCGGGGTTTGCATACATGCCCGGCGGCATCGGCGGAAGCCCGACCCCCCCGTACCCCGGCGGTGGCGCCACATCCCCCGCGCCGGTGTAGGCCGAGACCGCGGGCAGGGGCTCGGGCGGATCGCCAGGACCCGCGCCGCCCGGCGCGAGCTTCGGATCCGTGTAGATGATGTCCTCTGGCTTGGGGCTGGGCCGCAGGTACGGGTTGATCGGCAGCGGCAGATTGTTGAAATTGAGCAGTCTCAGCGCGGGACCGAGGTACTGCTCGCACAGCTTCGCCGTCTCGGGTGCGGTGGTGTTGGCGACGCCGCCGATCATGCCGCAGACGAAATACACCGGGTTGGCGAAGTTGACGAACGAGAACGCCCCCGTCACGCCCCCGGCAGGCGGGTAGTAGATGTTCTGGTAGTTGGCGATGGCGTTGGGCGCGACGTGCAGGATGTTCTGGAGGGGCATCTTGCTGTCGACGAGGTTCTGGGTGACGGCGGCCAGGCTCCTGATCTGCTCGGAGGTCTGTTCGCGGCTGCCCGCGACGAAGCGCTGCACCTCGCCGATCGCGACCGAAAGGTCGGACAACGCCGCATCCAGATCCGACCTACTGTTGTTCACCACGCTGGTCAGACTCGCCAGCCGGTTCTGGAACAGGACGATCTGCTGCTTGCTGTCGCGCAGCGCACTGACGAAGGTCTCCAGATTCTTGATGATGTCGACGATGTTGCCGCTGCCCTCGGCGAAGATCCTTGCGACACCGGACAATTCAGCCAGCGTCGACCGAAGCTTCTCGCCGTTGCCGTCCATCGCGTTGGCCGCGCTGTCGATGAATCTGCCGACGGAGGTGTCCGTGACCGCGCCTTGCGAACCGGGCTTGGGCCCCAATTCGGTTGCCAAGCGCATCAACTGGGTCTTGACCTCGTCCCATTCCACCGGAACCGCGGTTCGGTCGCTGGGAATCACCGCACCGTCGCCCATCTTCGGCCCGTCGCCCTGACGGTACGCAGGAGTCAGCTGCACGTAGCGCGCGGCGATCAGGTTCTGCGCCACGATCACGGCCTTGGCGCCTGCAGGCACCGGCACGTCACGATCGACCTTGAGCACCATTTTGGTCTGCGTGCCCTCGGGCGAGATGCTGTCGATCCTGCCCACCTTGACGCCGGACACCCGCACCTCGTCGCCGGGGTAGATGGCCGTTGCCGTCGGGAAGTATGCAGTGATCGTGTTGGGGCCGTAGAAGACCTGGCGCACCAGGAACGCCGCTCCGGCCACCAGTACGACCGCGAGCAGCACGGCGACCCACGTCGCCAGACGCCTACGGGTTGCCATCATCGGGGAGGTCTCCTGGTTGTGGGATCCCGTTGACGGGGAACGGAAGTTGGGCGCGCGGGCCGGCAGTGTCCGGTGGTTGCCCGATGTTGGCGCCGTTGCGGAATCCGAATGCGTAGTCCAGGAACGGCTGTAGCAGCTGCGCCGGTTGGATGTTGGGGACCAGCGCGTTGTAGTAGGCGCCGTTGGCCACGATCTCGCCCTGGGTCACCTCGTACTTCCTCAGACCGGCGAGGGCCTTGGTGACGTTGTCGCGGTTCTTCTCCAGCATCTGGTTGACGGCGTTCATCTTCTCCAGCGCCGGTGCGAGTTCCTGTTCGTTCTCCGCGACAAGGCCGGTCAGATTTCGCGACAGCGCCGACGTATTGGCCAGTAGCTCCACGATCGCCTGGCGCCGGTCATTGAGCACACCGAGGAGGTCGTTGGCGTTGAGAATCAGCGCGTTGACCTGCTGGCTGCGTTCGGACAGTATCCCGGTCACATCGCCCGCGGTTGTCAGCAGCTCGGCCAGGCTGTCGTTGCGGGCATTCAGCGACTTCGACACCCGCGACAGCCCGTCGAACGTCGGACCCAACTGCGGAGCCACCTGGTCGAGCGTCTGGGCCAAGGTGTCCAACGACTGGTTGAGCGAGTCGGTTTCGGTGTCCGCCGTGTTCGCGGTCAGCTCGCTCACGGCGTCGGTCAACGAATACGGTGACGACGTCCTGGTTGTGGGGATCACCTGGTTCGGCGACAACGTGCCGCTGCCCTCGGACTCCAGCGCCAGCACCCGCTCGCCGAGCAGGGTGCCCGTGCGGATGTGCGCCGTGGTGTCCGAGCCGAGCGCATACTTGCCGTTGATCGTGAAACCGACCAGCGCATCACCGTTCTGGAGTTCGATGGAGGAGACCGAACCCACCTTGATTCCGGAGACCGTCACATCGTTGCCGGTGGCCAGACCCCCGGCCTCGGTGAACATCGCCTGGTAGCGCAGCGACGTGGCCCAGGACATCAGTCGCTCCGGCTGTAGCCCGATCGCGATCACCAGGATGATCAGCACGACACCGATGAAGCCGGCCCTGATGAGGGAGGATCCGCGGTACTTGTTCATTCGTCCCGGCACCTCCCCGTCTCTTGCCTGATCCACGGGAACTGAACGGTACGACCCTCGAGATCGCTTGCCCGGAAGGCGATTCCGCAGATGTAGTAGGGGAAGAACGCGCCGTAGGAGCCCACCCGCGCCAGTTTGCGATAGATGTCGGGAAGTCTCTGCAGGGTGGCGTCGAAGGTGGCCTTGTCCGCGTCTAGATACTCCGCGAGGCGCTTCACCTGATCCACGGTGCCGTCCAGCGGCGGCCGCGCCCGACCGAGCAGGTCGGACAGCGAGGCCGTGCCGTTGTCGAGCGCGGTGATGGCCTCACCGATCGGGTCGCGGTCCTCCGAGAGGCCACTGACGAGTTGTTCGAGCTTGTCGATCGCTTCGGTGAACTGGTCACCGTCGTCGGAGAGCGTTTTCAGCGTGGTCTTGAGCTCGTCGATGAGCTGTTCGATCACCGCGTTGTTGTCCGCCAGCGCATTCGAGAACGAGGACGTCCGGGAGAACAGCGATTCGATGGTGCCGCCCTGGCCCTGAAGTATCTGCAGCAGCGCCGCCGAGAGTGCGTTGACATCCTGCGGATTGAGACCCCGGATGACGGGTTTCAGCCCGCCGAGCAGCAGGTCGAGGTCCAGCGCGGGCGCCGTGCGGTCGATGGGTATCCGGCCACCAGGAGGAAGGATCTTCGTCGATCCGGGGGCGTCGACGAGTTCGAGGTAGCGGTCGCCCACCAGGTTCAGATACTTGATCTGAGCCTTGGTACCGTCGGTCAGCTTGATGTCTCGCCCGGCGTCGAATTTCACCACCACGTTGCGGTCGGCGTCCAGGGACACGTCCTGCACGGTGCCCACCCGGATGCCGGCGACCCGCACGGTGTCCCCGGTTTCCAGCCGCGAAGCGTCCTTGAAGACCGCGGAGTAACCGTTGACCGACCCCGTTCTCACCTCGGCGAACGTGGCGAACAGGAACGCCGTCAACAGGGCCATGACGACGGCGAAGGCGCCGAACTTGATGAATGTTCCCCGCATCCGCGTCACCCCGGCATTCCGATTTGCGCAGTGTTGCGGGGCGGTCCCGGGATCGGCCCGAACAGCCATTGCTTGAGCCCGTCGGAATTGAGCAGGATCCCTTGTTGTCCGTACTTGAACGGGTTTGTGCCGGTGTCACCCACGATGAACGGCGGCCGGAACTCCGGCGGCACATTGGGCAGACCGAGTTCCTTGCAGAACGACCGGCCGCCGGTGGACGCCGCGACCTTGGGGAGGTCGTCGGGCCAGCGGTAGCGCTCGGTACCCAGCGTCAGGCTGGCGTTGAACAGGATGTGCGAGTACTGGTTGATACCTCGCACGAACGGGACGAGGCCGCCGATCGTGCAGCCCAGCGTCTCGTGATACTCCCCCGCCAGCTGCGTCGTCGGAACGAGCAACCGAAGCACGTCGGAGAGGGCCTGCCGGTTGCCGCCGATCACATCGTTACCGATATCGGCCAAACCGATTGAGCTGATCAGGAATTCGTCGAGGGCCTGTTGTTCATCCACGATCGAATTGCTGAGCCGGATGGAGTTGTCGAAGGTGCCGATCAGGTCGGGCGCCGCATCGCCGTAGGCGGTGAACGCCGGCACCGACGCTTCGATGTCGTGGGCCAGGTTCGGCAGGCTCGGGTTGATCTTGGCCAGAAACGCGTTGAAGTCCTCGAGGGTGCGGCCGAGCTTCTCGCCGCGACCGTCGAACGCCGTCGCCACCGCACCGAGGGTCTCGTTGAGTTTGGCCGGGTCGATCTTGTCCAGCACGGTGACGAGCTGCTGGAAGACGGTGTTGATCTCGGTGGTGACGTGTTGGCCCTCGATCACCTGACCGCCGTGCAGTCTTTGCGAAGCGGGGTCCTTCGGCGGGACGAGCTCGACGAATTTCGCGCCGAACACCGTCGTCGAGGTGATGTCCACGTTGACATTGGACGGAATCAGGTGCAGCTGCGACGGATTCATGTCCAGCTTCAGGACGGCCTGGCCGTCGGGCTTGGTCGCGATCGAGGCGACCCTGCCGACTTCCACGCCGCGCATCTTCACCTTCGCGTCCGGGTTCATCACCAGGCCCGCGCGGTCCGAGACCACGGTCACCGGAACGGTTTCGGTGAACGACCCCCGGAACAGACCGATCGCCAACGCGATGACCGCAACGATCGCCACGATGGCGGCCAGGCCGGCCAATGCGCGTGCGGTGGTTGAGTTCATGGCTTTCTGTCGCTTATCCGGAGAGGTTGAAGTTGCCGTTGGAGCCGTAGATGGACAGCGACACCAGCAGGGTGACCGAAACGACGACGATAAGGCTGGTGCGCACCGCGTTGCCCACCGCCACGCCGACACCCGACGGTCCACCGGTGGCGACATAGCCGAAGTAGGTGTGAATCAACAGGATCGTGATCGCCATCAACACCGCTTGCAGAAACGACCACAACAAGTCGATCGGGTTGAGGAACGTGTCGAAATAGTGGTCATACAGCCCGCCGGACTGACCGAACAACACCACCGTCGTGAACTGCGAGGCGACGAAACTCAGGATCACCGCGATCGAGTACAGCGGCGTGATCGCGATCATTCCCGCGATGATGCGCGTGGACACCAGATACTCGACCGGACGGATCGCCATCGATTCCAGCGCGTCGATCTCCTCGTTGATCCGCATCGCGCCCAGCTGCGCGGTCACCCCCGCGCCGAACGTGGCCGCCAGCCCGATACCCGCCACCACCGGAGCGGCGATGCGCACGTTGATGAACGCCGCCAAGAACCCGGTCAACGCCTCGATACCGATATTGCCCAGAGAGCTGTAGCCCTGCACCGCCAGCGTTCCGCCCGCGGCCAGCGTCAAGAACCCCACGATCACGACGGTGCCGCCGATCATCGCCAACGTCCCTGCACCCATGGAGATCTCGGCGATCAGCCGGATGACCTCCTTGCGAAAGTGCACCAACGCGTGCGGTATTCCACCCAAGGCCTTCAGGTAGAAGATCATGTGGTCGCCGATACCGCCCAACCACTCCACCGGACGCCGCACCCCCCGCGTGAACCGCGGATACGTCGACTTCAAGATCGTCGTAGTCCCCACCGCGCTACCCCGTCGTCATCCGGATGCCGATGGCCGTTACCAGCACGTTGATCACGAACAACGCCATGAACGCATAGACCACGGTCTCGTTGACCGCGTTTCCCACCGCCTTGGCACCACCGCCGGTGATCACCAGTCCGCGATAGCACGCCACCAACCCGGCGATCAGACCGAACAGGGCGGCCTTGACACAGGAGATGATCACCTCGGGCACGCCGGTCAAC